>CAZEMW010000712.1:0-2361 GCA_964513105.1 uncultured Fibrobacterota bacterium | reverse complement strand
TCGATGCGCCCTTTACGAGTGTACAACGCGCCGGAAAACGCTCCTTTTTCATGCCCGAAGAGTTCGCTTTCAACAAGGTTCTCGCTGAGAGCCGCACAGTTTACTTTCACCAGCGGTTTCTCCTTACGATTCCCCGCGTAATGAATAGCCGACGCGATCAGTTCTTTTCCGGTACCCGAGGGACCCCGTACCAGCACGGTGGTATCACTTTCCGAGAGAATCTTTATACGATTGAACACCTCTTTCATCTTCGATGAGTTCCCAATGAGGTTATCGGGACGGTACTGCTCACCGAGCTGCGTGCGAAGTCGTCGATTTTCACTTTCCCAGGACTCTCGTTCCAGCCGCAGAAGCCGCTGGGAACGCAGGTGCCCGGCTATCATGGCGCCGACAACGTTGATGACCATTGCACTCTGTTTCAGCGGCCGATCGACCGAATGGGGAACATCGACCGCCAGGGCGCCGACAACCTCACGCTCGAGACCGACCGGGACACACACAAAGCTCAGGCCGGGCTCCTTTGAATGATCTCGACGATGGATCCGATTCTGAAATTCGGGTTCTTCGGTAATATCCGGAACAATCACCGGTTCATTCTGCTCGACAACGCGTCCCATAATCCCTTCGCCGCGAAGGTATCGGGCATGTCCTTTGACTTCTCTGCCGGTCGGGCGAGTTGCTTCCACCACCAGCTCGGTGTTGTCGGGCAGAAGCAGCATGATTGTTCCTCGAAGCATTCCTGCTTTTTCTTCCAGCACGTGAAGAACGCTCTCCATGATCTCAAGTTGGTTGTGACCGGAGGCCAGAAGTCGTGCAATCTCATGAAGCGCCTCAAGTTCGTTGCGGTTACAATCACCGCATTTGGAGCTGTTGGTCATCTGGTTCATAATCGTGCCGTTCCTGTCCGCTTGCTACAATATTGTCCCTTTGGCACAGCCGACTTCTGGAACGGGTGCCGGCTGTAATGCACTGATTTCAAGCAAAATAGGTGCATTGAGAGCTGATCTGAGGGGATGTCGGGGGGATACCAATTCGTATCAGGTTCTATAAAGAATGCAACAGGGATGCCGGCGGCGGGGAAGTTTTATATTGATAGGTGTATTCTGAAGAATACGGCCAGAACCAAGAGCCGAAATCAAGTGCCGGGTTGCCGGATCCGGGCCGATTACCCGCGGTCGAGGAGCAGACACTATAAGTGCATTGTTGTTAGGGATTACTGTCTGTCCGAAAACCCCTCGTTCATCGAGTCCCGAATTAACTTCGAGAAGCTGAACCTGCGATATCGGCCCTGAAACGGGCACCGTCCCGATTGAAATCGGGACTCGGCGTCTGCTTCATTTTTTTTTTGGACAGGCAGCAACTAGTCATAACCAGATCTTCGGGAGTACCTTTTCGTGCGTTTCTTTTCTCCAGCGTTACTGTTTGTGCTTTCTTTCTATTTAGTATGCTCTGCGGATACTGAGAGCCCAAGTTTGGATATGTGGGATTCTCATGGGGCTTTCGCAGGTAATCATTTCCTTCTTGGCGGTGCGGTTCCTTCTCTTTCGGGCGAGGTCCATTACCCCGGGTTGTTCGGTGAAAACCTGTCGGAAACTAAGTGGCATCTTCGTGCGGGATACCGACCTCCCGACTCTGCTCGCCTATCCAACAGCTATTACCTTTCCCCTACCAGGGATCTTTATTTCTCCGGTGAACGAGAGATCGGAGCAATTCGAATGGGTACCTGTTTTGGCGATCTAGGTATCAGGAGCAATGCCGACGACGATTTTGAGCGCATGATACGGACTGGTTCAGGGGCGGTGTGGCTTGAAACCCCGTGGACTCACGTACCCGGAGCCGCTGTTAGGGGAAACCTGGAGGACTATGTCGACTCAGAAAGTTCCTACGATTCTATCGGTCCCGGATACAGTGGTAGACATGTTACGAAGGGGGATGAAAGAAAAGAGGAGATTACTGCCGAACTGCGCAGTGGTTCATTACGACTCTCGATCACTCCCGAACACTTGCCCACCGCTACGGTTATCGGGTATGATACCGAAGTTATTCGTCGGGACACAGTTCTGGCCGTTCGGGTGTTTTACCGGTATCCGAGTTCTTTCATCGGGAGAGATACCCTTTACGATACCGTTTCGGCGCGCTCCGAAAAGTTCATATCGTACCATTCACAAAAAGAAGCCATTTCCGGTCGCCTGCTTCTCCTTCCAAACGCGGGACCGACATCGGTAGTCACCGTTCGGGCCGCTTTAACCAGGTATCGCTGGTCCACCGGCGCGGACACCTCGGATTTTCGCTTCTCAGAAACTGATGAAGGCTACGTGCATAAGCCGGTATCTGGAGACTACTACCGGGACAACATGTGGG
>CAZEMW010000711.1:0-2362 GCA_964513105.1 uncultured Fibrobacterota bacterium | reverse complement strand
GCACGAGCACGAGCACGAGCCGGCGGTAAACGCGCGGCAGAGTGAAAAATACATGTAAGGAGGATGTGTTGCCCGGTTGGCGGCTAACACAATATATTATCAAACAAAGAAGACATCTGCCCAAACCACGGACTCTGTAATGAGCTTGAAAGATCTTTTCGATTCACTGTGTGCCTTTTTCAGGCGCAATGACATGGAGTTCGGGGTAATTGGCGCATTTGCTCTCTATTCGTATGGGTATGTCAGAGCTACCAAAGATGTCGATTTTATAACGCGTAGTCGAAATCGAAGTGCTATAGTCGAACACCTGGAATCTCTGGGATTCGAAACTGTTCACAACTCAAGTGCGTTCTCCAACCACGTTCATCCTGTTGGAAATACCAGAGTCGATATTATGTACGTGGAAGGAAAGACGGCGGACGAAATTCTCGGGCACCTTCGGAATCGGCCTGTGTTTAAAAATGAATCTGTTCCCGTAGTGAGCGTTGAACACCTCGTTGCCATGAAACTGTTCTCAATTCAGAATGACCCGCAAAGAAAGTATAAAGACCTGGCGGATGTCAAAGAACTTCTGAAACGTACCGATCATGATAGAGCCGTAATCAGAGAGTATTTCAGCAGGTACGGACAGGAGTCGGAATACGGGGGTGTCGCAGGAGGCGAAAAATGAGTAAAAACGACCTGGACCTTCCCTGGGATAAAGATGAGCAGGAATTCTGCCGGGGCTATGAAAAAGGTGCCGCACCGAAAGACCGACCGCCGGATTTCGAATACTATTTCGAGTTCCTCTCCAATTTCGACCCGCCCCCGGTTTCGGATCGGGAGAGAAGAAGGGCGGGCAGGCAGTTCACGCTGTATGACGATGACGCCGGGAGTTAGAGGCATGCGTACAACTCCCAGGCCGGTAGCCGTGGCGCAATGCTCTCCCGTTCGGCCTGGAATTCGTCCCTACCCGATGCCGGCATTTCCTTCCGCTTTCCAGAGAAATCCAATACGTAAGAATTCTTGACCTCGGCGCAGGTTGTGTGCCTGATTTCAACAATTTGACCGCCCCATCTCAAGTTATTTGACCGAATGGTGGATCACAACGGTTTTGATATTCTAAAGACAACATATTCTACGTGCTCTCCACTCAAAGCCCTTTGAGAATTCATCATAATTGCCAATCACATCAGATCCATACCCGATAAGCCCTGATGGGAGTTTCCCATTCAATTCCGGAATAGTATCCAGGATAGTGGATTCTACAGTTTGCAAATGAGATTTCTCGGAAAGCTCAAATCCGTTTATGTCACTGTTCCTCAAGCATGGTCCGCCGGCTCGAATACCGAAAATCAATCCTTACGTTCTAAGTGAAAGACATACTCTCTTGGTTGCTCGCTTTTGTAGACCTTGTCTTCACTGCAAACCCAATAGTTCAGTAGCACTTTCAGCTTCTGATTGGCAACCCATTCCGGACAATAGAATCTGTGCATCAGGTCTTTGTTATTGTGGTCCAGTTTCAACGGATTTGTCGGAAGGATGTGAGCTCTGTTCTCCAAATCGATGAAAGACATGGAGAAGCCTATTCGGCATGCAGAGCTATGTTCTGTAACAGCATATGAGAGAATCTTGCCGTCGGGCGAAAGCGAAAACAACTGCAAACTGCTTCCATAATCGTAGTAGATTGTATCGACTTGTTTTTCCTGAGTATCGTACGATACAAGGTTCATCGTCTTGTTGCTGCTGGTTCCCCGGGAAAACAGAATGATGATTTTGCCGAGTTGTTGACTATGAGCAACAGGGCAGAATGAGTTCCTGTTGAGAAGCAAAACCTCATCTTCTGAAAGGAAACGCACTATCTCCGACAAGGGGAGAACGTGGCTTGTAGTATCATTCTTTTCGATCCTGATCTCGTCGGCAGTCATGTTGTTCCGAATCGTATAGCCATGATCCGGACAATCCTTGCTGCACGGTTCCTTGTGAAGCATTTCTTCATCCGCAAAACAGAATGCGACCGGCAAGAGCAGCAGGATTAATCCCGTATTCACTTAGTGGTTTCCTTCTTTGGTGGCACGAATAAAGGCTTTCTTGACTTCACCGTTATTGCCAAAAACGGTGTAATCATTTTGCACCAGCGTTTTCCCACCCCTTTCCGGGGCGAAGGGGGGACGGGGTGAGGTTGAAAGTGCATATCCCCCCCGGAATTTACCTCTCAAAACATCAAATCCATCTCCGTACTACTCAACTGTAAAACCTTGTTTTTTGGGTTACTTCGTGCTCGTAATCGGATTCGACGGAGCCTGCAGCAGGCTTCGATTACGATTACGATTACGAGCACGAGCACGAGGGATGAGCTTCCTTGGTTGCGGCTATGCCGCGC
>CAZEMW010000710.1:0-2363 GCA_964513105.1 uncultured Fibrobacterota bacterium | reverse complement strand
GCATGTACCTGTTCGGACAGCTCCTGTGTGGTGAATCGTAGTACTGCATTCATCGGAAGGGAACCGAGCGAGATCACAGGTCCCAGGAGTTCAATCCCTCCAAAGTGCGGAGTGGCCAGAAGGACTCCTTTGCCCTGGGTTATTTCCCTTCTCATCCGTTCAACCGACTCGCTCGCATCGATATTCGTAGACACAAAATCTGCTAAAAACCTTGGATCGCCGCAGAGTGGTACCAGTTTTTCGAAATAGTGGAGGGAAATATTTTCTTCAATGCCGGCGAGAAGTTCATCCGAAGGTGAAAATCCGAACGTTTTGACATTTTCAGCGATAATCTTCCGATCTTCCGGGTGCTCGCCAAACCAGCTCCGACCCCGCTCCAGAATAAAATTCCGAAACTGCCCGGGTGTTTTCCCCGGAGCCGCCCGCAAAACGTCTCCGGACTGCATGTATCCACTTAATGACATAAACTTCCGAATGCTTGGAATGAGCTTTCCCGATCAAAACCGAGGACCACAGTGCATGTCTCGGCAGCCGGAATGAACCCGATAATATACATCGTCTGGGGATTGGGCTCCAAAGGGGGATCGGATGAATGGATCATTCGATTGATACTAAAATGGCGAGTTGTTCTTGGGCATTCTAAATTCGCTGGTTTCGATTATTTACCTGGAGCTATTTTAAGATGAAAGCCTGATGTGCCTGGAATACCTATCCCCAAAACCTATTGTGCCCCACCCTGGTTGTTACTATGATGGAATGGAAAAACCTATTATCAGATAAACGGTTTCGGGAGAGGAGCAAGAGAGATCCCCTTGATGCCCGAAATCCTTTTGAGGATGATTTTTCCAGGATAGTTTTTAGCTCGGCCTTTAGACGGCTCCAGGATAAGACTCAGGTGTTTCCTCTTGAGAGAGACAGTCTGGTTAGGACCAGACTTACTCATTCGATGGAAGTCTCGAATATTGGAAGATCCATTGGGCTTAGCGTTGAGCGCAAATTGGTTAAGGACGCTAAACTCTCCGAGGAGCATCGTGGTCATATACCCTCGATTCTTGCTGTAGCCGGCCTAGTCCATGATTTGGGGAACCCTCCATATGGTCATTACGGCGAAGAGGCGTTCAGAAAATTTTATGGGTGCAAACGGGAAGCACTGAAGGAATTGGGGCTTTCCGAAGGGCAACTAAGAGATCTCACCTTTTTCGACGGCAATGTTCAGACTTTTCGGTATCTGACCAAACTCCACTATTTGAAGGATGAGTTCAGTTACAATCTCTCCTTTCCAACACTGGCTTCAACTATAAAGTATCCTGTTTCGTCATCCGAAGGAAACAGGAAAGATGGTGATGTTGCCCGGAAGAAATTTGGTTATTTTTGCTCTGAATCAGAGGGGTTTTCTAGAATATGGAAGCATCTCAGCATTCCAGAAAACAAGAGGCATCCTTTGACGTTTTTATTGGAAGCCGCGGATGACATTGCCTATTCGGCGAACGATTTAGAGGATGCAGTAAGGAAGAAAATCATCAATTCGACTACGTTTCTGGAGAAACTGGAGGACTTTTTAGATAAGAACACCGTCAGTGAGGACGATCCTTTGAGAGGCGTGCATAGTCGTTGTGTGGAAATAAGAAAGAACGATCGATCAATAATAGAAAACTGTATCGTGGAGAAATTCCGCCTTGAAGCACACGCAGAAATGATAAAATCTGTTGTAGAGGCCTTCACTAACCAAGAAAACTACGAGAGAATAATGGAAGGTGGTTTAACCTCGGAGTTGCTAATGGTTTCACGGGCGCGCAGTATCAGGCAGTTTTTCGAATCTTTTGCGAATAAGCACGTATTCTCCAGTAATGATGTTCTGATGCTGGAATTGATGGGTGAAGAGGTAATTTCAGGGTTGCTCGAGCAGTTTTTTGAAACGGTGAAGGCAGATAGAAAAGACCTTGAGAAAACAAAAAGCAAGCCCGGAAAACTGTACCGGCTTATTTCGGAGGACCTGAGGTTTCTTCATGAAGAGTATAGTAACAAAGATGCCTTTGCCGGAATCTGTCTGATCAATGATTACATCTGTGGTATGACGGACAGCTATGCTTTGAGAACCTACAGAAAACTCGTGGGAATTGAGTACTAAAAGATGTCGGGTGCAACACTCATTCACAACCTCAAGCGCAGAATCGCCGACTACAGGGACAGCAGCCCCATGTTCTGTCGATTCTGGTCGGAACTGCTATCGAATGGGGAGTTCTACATAATTGGAGGGGCAATTCGCGCAATTCACCAGAATCGGAGGCCGAGAGATATTGATATTATTGTCAAGGACGGCCTGGCGGAGATTGTCCGTGAACTGGGTAGAGATGCTATCGTTC
>CAZEMW010000709.1:0-2370 GCA_964513105.1 uncultured Fibrobacterota bacterium | reverse complement strand
GATGCGCCCGCTGCTTTCCAGCGCGGCCTGAAGATCGCCATACGCAGCCACGCCGTTTGGTCTTCAACGTGAAGAGGAAATACTTCCTCCAGATCGCCACTGGCCGAAAGCCGTTTGAGTACCGGCTGCAAAAGAAGTATTGGGAACAACGTCTCGTGAAAGAGTACGACTACATTGAAATTCGCTGCGGTTATCCGAGGAAAGATGATTCCTCAAGAATCATCCGTCGCAAGTGGAACGGCTTCGCCGGCATCGAAGATTTCGTTCATAAGGAGTTCGGACCGGAACCTGTTTCGGTATTCGCAATCGACGTGAGCGAGGAATTGGATCACAGATGACTATTGAAAGAGGTGACGATAAGAATCGCGATCACGGGAAACCAATGTGGGATCTCCTGCCGCTGGACCAGGTGGAACACATTGTCGACGTGCTGACCTTCGGCGCTCGGAAATATGGTCCAAACCAGTGGCAGACGGTGGAAGATGCGGAGAACCGTTATTTCGCGGCCCTCATGCGCCACCTGGTAGCGTGGCGGTCGGGCCGATCCTTTGATAGAGAATCGTCACTCAGGCATCTCGGCCACGCCGGATGCTGCCTTCTTTTCCTCTCGTGGCTCGAAGACCAGAGGCTAAACACCACTAATGCAGTGGAGAATATGTCTTCAGACGCCAAATCGCCGGACACAATGTCCGGCAAAAGTGTCCGGCCTGCCGACGCTCAAGAAAAATTGGGAGAGATGCCAAAATCTGCGCAAACGAAGTCTAATCGGCAATTTCGAGAGAAAACAACGGTGTCCGACGCAATGTCCGACCAGCCGGACACCACCAGAGCCCCGGAAACGCCCCTAAAACGGCCTTCAAGCCCCCTGCAAGGCCAATTCAAGCCGGTTTCAATTCCTCTAAAAGATTCTCAAAATACGCGCTCAAAACCGTAGAAATCCGGTAATTCCCGCAAAATCGTATTAAACTGCCTCGCAAAACGTAAACAATAGCTAACCTACTGCTTTTCAACAACTTACAGCTTTCCAAACCCACCCAAAAGCAAAATTTATTTTATCAAACTACCAATTCCCTTATAGCTTGGCTGATGCCTTTCTGCATCTCCTTCCCCGGTTCCCGGGGGGGTGATGCCCTCAGGGGGACGGAGCTGCAGTCGAGCGTCTTCGGTAGGCTTGGCCGATGCCTTTCTGCATCTCCGTCCCCGGTTCCGGGGGGTGTCTCAGGGGGACGGAGCAGCAATCGAGCGTTTGCGGTAGGCTTGGCCGATGCCTTTCTGCATCTCCGTCCCCGGTTACGGGGGGTGGTTTTTTCAGGGGGACGGAGCAGCAATCGAGCGTTTGCGGCCGGTTTGGTGATGCCATTCTGCATCTCCGTCCCCGCGTTTGCAGGCGTGCCTCGCCGGGGCCGAGACGGCAGATTTTGAAATCAGGCGGCGTTCATTTGGGGGTATTCGTCGAGGTGTGTTCCCACGTATGCCAGTGACTCGGTGAGCAATTCAATTTTCTTTGAATATTGCCGAGCTATCGGGCTTGAGGTCATATACGGCTGCAGCTCGTCGTCGGTGAGAAGGAGAAAAAGAACGGTATGAAACAGCTTGATAAGCCGTTTCGGTGATAGCGCCGTGTAGAGTTTGCAGATTTTTTCCAGTTGGCGCGGACCGATACCCGCGGCGGTACCCCAGTGTTGCGGGGTTTGAATCCCCGGGTCGGCCAGGAGAAGAAAGGTAGAGAGGTAATCGGTACCTTTGCCCCTAAGAACAAAGCCGGTGGTCGCTATCTTGCATACGGTTTCATACATCCGCTCGAGCGATTCGGGGTCTTTATCGAACACTCCCTGTGCTCCCGCTATCATTGCCGCAGCCGCATCTTCCATACTGCCGAGAGCGGAAACTATGACCACGTAAGGAAAACTTTTGAATTTCGTCAGAAAATCGTTTCCCGTTCTTCCGAATCCCAGATCGAAATCGGCTATCCAGCAGTGCCAGGGATGATCGACCGACTGAATTATACGGACGGCATCGTGGTAGGATGCGGCGGTCTGCAGGTTGAAAACCGAGCTTTCGAACATTTCCGTAAGAACAAAAATATGCTCTTCACGATCGTCAATAATCAATAGATTGACTTTGCCGTCGAGCCTGGAACGTAGCTTGGCGATCTGCAAACGCATGTTGTCTCGAATCAATGCTTCCCCCAAAACAAAAGCGACATTGGCGAGGTGGGAAAACTGGGGGAGAATCGGCAGCCTCCGATTGAAATGCCGATCGAAGTAGTAAATAGTGCCTGTCCGAAAACCCCATTCGACCGGCTGCGAAAGTGACTGGCTTCGTTGTCCCAAATCGCCGTATCTCACCGGATACGCCTCTTTGTGACGC
>CAZEMW010000708.1:0-2371 GCA_964513105.1 uncultured Fibrobacterota bacterium | reverse complement strand
ATATCCCTCTTTGCCTTCTTTTTTATCACCATCATTCCACCTCCCGTACGGTATGTGGGTTACTTTCTCTGGCTTGTCGGGATAATCGCATATCCTAAGATTGCCAGAAAATTCGAGGAAAATTTCCTGGCCGTATTACTGGAATCTTCCAGAATACCATCGACCCTTGTCGGTCGTTTTCGTCGAGCAGTACCACCATTCAACCCCTCGGAGAACCAATGAGGACGATTTCGCACAAAGACCTGCCGAATGCCGATCTGAAAACTGTCGGGACTATTCCCTTGTGGAACATGTTTCCACTGGAGACAGTCTACGAAACGGCAACGCCCGCATACATTCACTACGACGGCAGCCTGGTTCGTTTTTTCGAAATACCCGATTTCGACATATTCCAGGTTGCGGAGGCGGTCTCGAGTCTCGGTAACAGTACATCGATGCAGCTCTATCGGTATCACAAGCCGGGTGAAGAAAAATTCTTTCTGTCGCTTCGGAAGGAAATCGATTACGCGGACGCAATTCCTACTTCTATCTGTAAGCGAATGAGCGCGGTGCCGATTGCGAGAGAACTCAATGAGATACAAACTCTGACCTCCTCGGCCTGTGAATCATTACAGAGTATAGTGAACTGTGTACCCCACGAAGAAATCGATTACCTGCATTCCGATCTTCCTCATCTGTTGATCGATTATGAGCTGGACGAGGGCGCAATAGACGCCCATCCGGTGAAAACCAATTTGTCCTTCCTCAAGATTGGTGAGGAACGGTTCGGAACCATAGCAGGCATAAATAATCTGGAAGTGCTCCCACGAGTGTCCGGTGCTTTGAGGGATCATACGTTTCTTCAACGGATCGTACTGGTGAAGCCTTCGAGTTTGCGTCGGACGAAGCTCATCAAGGAAGCGGAAGAAAACTCCTGGCTGATACGGCACCTTCGATAAGCCGACGCGATTGCGGGAGAACAGGAGCAACGTGCTCCCGATCTGCCCGCCACCGCAAATATTCTCACAGGCTCCTAATGACTTTGCACCTGGCAAACTAATTGAAAAATCAGCAAGTCGAGAAATGTATGTAGCCTGGAAGGGAAATGAAATTGTGGGAACGGCAGGTTTTCACAAAAATCCATTTGATGTTAACATTCCCTCTCACTATGTTCTTGGTGTATTTGTAAAAGTGAGATACCATAGAAATGGCATCGGTAGAAAGCTAATTGAACATATTGAAGCTGATACTAAAAAGAGAGGAATCCGAATGCTTATCGTACCCGCAAGTATAACATCTCGGCTCTTCTATATGAACCTTGATTATATGCCGCAAGGAGACATGAATGGCTTTAACGCGAAAAATGGAACTTACACTCTTGGTAAAATGATTTGAGAATCTTGATTTAGATTTGTTTAAAGATGAAACGAATGGAAACGGCGGTGGAAGAGAACAGAGTAGGGTGCAAATTTGTTCTGCAAGGCGTTGTTTCCAATTGGCCCAATGTAATGAATCCATAGCCGCCACGAAGAACGAACAAGACTACCAAAAGGAACAATACCCGAACCGAATGGCGCGATCGCTGCCTAAGAGTTCAAGAAGACAAACCTCAAGGGTTTCGAATTGGATGAAAGGGAATACAGAATTTACAGGCGCGATACAGACAAGGCGGCGTCCAAAAAGGACTGAGTATATTGCACCAAAGCGGTGAAGGAGTTTGGAGACACGCTTCCCGATGCCGTGCGCAGAAACAAGATACTGCCGGCCGTGGCGAGATATGTGGTTCTCAAGTCGGGCGACAAGGATGCCCGCAAGAGCTACCGGTGGGTGCGTAAAGGGTTTGGCGATATCGATACCCTTAACGACAACGCCATTCTCGTGGAACTGATGCAGAAATATTCTGATCTGGCGGCGAAAGTGCGCCCGGGCGGCGTGGTCGTTGATTCGACATTTCTGGATGAAACGAAGAAACAGGCGCTCCATCTCATTGGCCTGAATGGAGATGCAACGGCAGCAAGTGACAAAGGCAATGAACTGGTGGACCGGCAGAACCGGCTTATCACTCTTTGCATCGAGGCGCAGCGGGAGATCAAGTTGTTCGCTGAAATGGCCTACCTCGACGACCCGGAAGCGTACGCGGCCAAATACGTGGACAGTAGAGGAGCCTCGCGATCTTCGGACTCCTCCGAACCGGACACCGCCATTGACGAAGAAGACGAAGATATCGTGAATGAAGATCTCGGAATTGCACCATCCGCGGTGTAACCGGATCTCTCTATTGAGCAAGCTCCCGAATCGCTCCCGGATCACCGCCGGGAGCGATTCGTGTTTTCGAAACTCCCCCCATACCCGGCCAATTCAGGACAATCAGTCTCGTCGGTCTCAGTGATTC
>CAZEMW010000707.1:0-2372 GCA_964513105.1 uncultured Fibrobacterota bacterium | reverse complement strand
GTAAGCGCTCGAGCAAGGTATGAGAATTCCGGGTCTTTTCAAGGTAGATTCATGGAGAACACTCAACAGGAGGTATCTCGATGAATCAAGCGGATCACAAGCCCAGCGCTCCTTCTCATGTCCAGCGCCATTTCAAGGCCCATCAGCGAAGCGGTCTTAGCATCAAGGCCTATTGCGAGAGGCATTCAGTTTCTCTCTCCACTTTCCATTATTGGCGCAAGCGCTACCAAGTGAAACAGACCATACCCAGCAATGGGAAGATGAGACCGGAGTTCCTGGATATGGGGACTCTCGGGTTGAGCCGCCGGGCCTGCGAGGTCCATTTTCCCGGCGGTGTGAAGGTTACCATCCATCCGGGGACTTCTTCGGAACACGTCGATTCTGTTCTTCGGGTCGTCGCGGAGTTGGGTAAATGTTGAGTTTTCCGCCGACAGTACGCGTTTTCATTTGCCCTGAACCCGTAGATATGCGCAAATCTTACGACGGACTCGCCGGATGCGTTGAGCAGCTGCTTTCGTCCGACCCGCTGAGCGGTCATCTTTTCGTGTTTTTTAATCGTCGAGCAACGATGGTAAAGATACTGGTATGGGATCGCACTGGGTTTTGCATTTATAGCAAGAGACTCGAACAAGGTCGGTTTGCCTACCTCTATGAAGATGATGGTGATGTGCAGACCGACTTTGCGAGACTACTCCTAATTCTTGAGGGCATCGATTTGGCCGGCTCTCGCAGTCGCAAGCGATTTAGGCTGAACAGTGCTGGAGATCCCAATTTACTTTGCGGCAAAGCAGGACTTTGATTATATTATACACATGCAGCCGCCAGAGGTTCGATCAAAACGAGATCTACCGACCGATCCGGAAAAACTTAGAGCCTTTTCCTGGGATCTTTTCCTTTCCTATCAGAAGCTTGCCGAGAAATACCAGAGACTCTTGCATAACAAGTATGGTCGTAGTTCAGAGAAACTGGGCGAAGAGCTCGACGCATTGCAGATTGAAATGGATGCGTTATTGGGCGAGGCCCTTAGTGTACAGCAACAAGATGACACTCCTGCAGAAGATACCATCGAAATTGCTCCACACAGCCGCCGTCGTAAACACCCGGGGCGCAATACGATCCCAGAGGATATGATCACTAATGTGCTTCTCGATGTTCCCGAGGAAGAAAAAACGTGTGAATGCGGCAGAGAAAAAGAGATTATTGACACTAAGAAGCATGTAGTCGTTGAGCGGATTCCCGCCAGGTATGAGGCCAAGCGCTACCTTCGTCCTATTCGGGCATGTCCTCATTGCAAAGACACTGTGTCGGTCGCCGAACCTGTCATCCTTCCGATATCGAAAGGATCAGCCGGTCCCCAACTGATAAGCTTTGTGGTGTTGAGTAAATACTTGTACCACCTACCTCTATATCGCATTCAGAGGCAGATATTTCACGAATGTCGGATCTGGTTCACTCGATCAACCCTGGTATCATGGATTTCCCGTGTGTGTGAGAATTTAGAACGGGTTTACAGAGCACTTCTCGTTGAGTATCAACAAAGCCGAATAAAACATGCCGACGAATCCCCGATCAAGGTAAAACATGATGGTCATTTGGTGCAAGGCTGGTTGTGGGCCGGTCTGAGTGGCAACGGCCGTACTGCGGTATTTCGCTATGACAGACATCGCAGTAGCAAGGCCGCATTGAAGCTACTCGGTCCCTGTCGTCCCGGTGATTACTTGATGGTTGACGATTTCTCCGGGTATCCGAAAGTGATAAAGGCGCTTAAGCTGGTGGATATGCGTTGTATGGTACACATTCGGCGCTATTTTGTCGATGCTCGGCGGACTGGCAGACATGTCGATTATCACACAAAAATTCTAATCAAAATCGGTCAGCTGTATCGAATTGAACGGTTCGCTTCACAAAAAGGTTTTACGGATGAGCAGCGAGGCGACCTCAGGAGCAAATACAGCAAAGCAATCTTGCAGCAGATCAAAGCACTTCTTATGAATCCCGGGTTTGCGGTTCTCCCTTCATCGCCCACCGGAAAGGCTATTAACTATTTCCTCAGAAACTGGGAGCAAGCCACACGGTTTCTTAAATCCGGCGAACTACCAATCGACAACAGTGCCGACGAACGAAATATCCGTCACCTGGCAATAGGCCGAAATAATTGGGGGCACGCAGGTTCACCCGACGGCGCCAAGTGGATGGCAATTCTGTACTCAATAATCACAACCTGCAAACTTAACAACATAGATCCTCACGAGTACCTTCCCGACGTTCTCATGAGACTAGCCGTCCGTCCGGCGGGAACCGATGTGACTGATCTTACCCCTGTCGAATGGTACAAAGCCCGAAACAATGGGCAAGAGCCAAAGGCAACTCCC
>CAZEMW010000706.1:0-2380 GCA_964513105.1 uncultured Fibrobacterota bacterium | reverse complement strand
ATAATAATGAATTTCCAAATCGGTGTCAATGGTTTTCTTGATTTTTTTCAGCTTTTTTTCAAGGCTTCTTATGAAAACATTTCGAGCGGGGTACGGCATTATTTATATCGCCGTAACTACCGCCGCAAAAGGCGTCTCGTAGTACTTCTTTTATGAGAGAACCACCCGGTGGGCGCGGGAGTGTTCGCAATGGAGAATGTGGAAAGCAGTGTCTATCCGAGCAGGCAGTACCTAAAAAGCGACTGGTCGGGAAAAGCGTGCGTAAGGGATCGTTGATCTAGGAGTCACCCTTATCTCTTATAATTTGTTCAATCTCTTTTTGTATTTGGGCCTTGTAGAGCAGTTCTTCGAGATTTGATGCGATTCTTTTGCCTTGCTTGAGAACTGTCGTCCGTTTCTCAAGAAGTTCAAGCTCGAGTTCTCTCTTACGGTTTTCTTCTTTCCGAAGTTTTAAAACGAGAATCGAGCGGCCAAGCGAAATGCCAAATATAAGAACAAACACATTTATTACTACAAAGGCCAGATGTTCCGGTGCCATTATTTTCATTTACCTTCCAGCAGATCAGTGTTTTGCCGTTGTTTCTCGGCGTCGACTCCGCAACTCCTACAGACACGCATAGTGCGGCGGGATCGATTTCTTCACAGTGGGATCCGACGCTCGACCTCCGTCCGGGCCGCTGCCGTGTGCCTCCGTTCAACCGCCCACTGTTTCAAATATATCTTTGGATGTACGCAAAATCAAAAAAATAAGTTCCTCTAAGAAATCGGGAACTCCGAAGTACTGAAGTTCAACCTCCCGGCGAACACCAGGAGCCGCAAAAGCAGCGATTTGGCGTCTCCCGAGGCCTCGTCACCATTTCGGTATTTTTCGTACAGCTCTCGGATCGAACCGGTGAGAATACCATAAAAAGCGTCTTCCAGCCAGTGCTTTGATATCGACAACGAGAATGTATCGACAATGTTCAGTAAATAACTGATTCGGTCGGCGCTTTGCAGCGATAACTGTTCGGAGAACCGACTGAATTCTTCATGGAGGATCTCCTCGAGCAATCGCTCGCTCTTCCAGGTGTCAATTTTAACCGCGAGCTTTTCCCGGGTTCGTTCAATGTCGGTAAGTTCTTGTACCACCTCGGCTTCGATGTCCCGTCGGCGCAGCTTTGCCATAGTATGATTCCAGCGGTTGGTCAGGATGAATGATACCGGACTCTCCAAATGCCGGGGAAGGCTTCCGTTGAATTCCACCAGACGATCAATCCAGGGCTTGTGTTCATCAAAAAGAGCCTGCATGGATTCAAGCGTCCTTCTCTCAGTATCTTCGGTAAGCGACCGAGAAAAGGAGAGCCTCGTCTCATAGAATAGATCAGACGGAGAAAAGGTCACACAGTCTCGACGCTCGGGCCAGGAGGCCAGGTCCCAGTCGGCACAATCCTCGGCCACCCGCGCCAGCGGTACGCAGTATCCAACCATGGCTCTCGTCTCATCAACTCGGACCGCAACGGCAAAACGCTCGTTCTCGACCGAGGTGCGACTCCAGATTTCCGCGGCAAAGCATTCTACATTCGATGTAGCCGTTTTTCCCCGCCCGAGGTGTACCAGGGCAACACTGAACCCGGGAAGGTATTCACTGTGTTCTTTGTCGGGATACAAAACGTGATGGACCGCCGCCCCGAATGCGGCAATCTCCAGATGGCGCATGTCGGGAGCTACGTAGTCCTCAAAAATCATTCGGCCCGTCTTACAGACTATAGTAGATATCGCTTTGGTAAGGTGCAGAAAGAAGGCTTCGAGAACCGCTTTCCGGGCCGCTTGATCTACACCCAATTGCAGCGCTCTGGCGGCGTATCGAAGGTTCTGAACCGTTTCGATTCCGCTGATATCCGAGAAGAACCAGCCGCATGACGTATATGCATAGAGCATATACCGTTGTGCCTCCAGCAGACGCAGAATCTCTAACGCAGTATCCTCTTCCGCGGGTTTTCCCCCCAACTCGATAAGGATTTTGTTGAGCTCTTTCGTGCTTTTTTTATCCTCCATGGATTCATACCGGTCACGCAGTTTCCACGGATTCTTCAGATAAAGCCACAGCCGTTCTTCATACGTTTGCGCGAGAACGGAGGATAGAAAGTCCAGGGCATCACGAAGGGGAGTACGCCAATTCTGGTTCCAGTGATCCGGTCCTCCGGTTTGACATCCACAATTACGAATCCATCGCCCGGTCCCATGGGCACAACTCCAGGCCGTTCCCTCGCCGTGTTCGTTTGCGAGCCGTACCTCGGAAGCAGGAGGACAAATCGACAGAAAATACGCAAAATTGACCGGTCGAATATCCATCCGGGGCGCGACCTCGGTGAAAAAGTGCGCAAGGCACATGTCTCCGAAT
>CAZEMW010000705.1:0-2388 GCA_964513105.1 uncultured Fibrobacterota bacterium | reverse complement strand
CATTACCTGTACGATGAGATGCTCGAGCGAATTTCAGAGATAATCGATCCGAGCAAAATCGACTATTTCATCAGTAACCATGTCGAGATGGACCACTCCGGCTCACTGCCGAAAATCTGGAGCCTGGTGCCGGGCGCACCGGTGTATACTTCGGCGCCCAAGGGCAAAGACGGACTGACCGCCCATTACGGAGAAATGAATCTCGTTCCGGTGAAAACCGGAGACACCCTGAATATCGGCTCCCGCACTCTCCATTTCGTGCAAACGCCGATGGTGCACTGGCCGGATAATATGCTGACCTATTCGGCAGAGGACAAGATCCTGTTCTCCAATGATGCGTTCGGCCAGCATATCGCCTCTTGTGAACGGTTCGATACCGAGTACCCGTACGATACAATGATGTTCGAGGCGAAAAAGTACTACGCAAACATCGTGATGCCTTACGGGAACCAGGTAAAGAAGGCGCTGGACCATGCCTTGAAACTAGACATCGAGATGATCGCCCCGAGCCACGGCCTGATATGGAAAGAACATATCGGCGAGATCATTTCCGCGTATACAAAATGGTCTGCCAACGATACCGACGACCGGGCGGTGGTTATTTACGATACGATGTGGGGATCCACCCAGAAAATCGCAGAGACGCTGCAGCATACATTCGAATCCCTCGGGGTGCCGTCAAGCCTCTACTGCCTTCAGGACACCCACATTTCCGACATAATGACCGAACTGCAGGAATCCAGGTACATCTGTGTGGGCTCCCCAACTCTTAACAGTAATATGCTCCCGACGGTCGGGGCATTCTTGACCTACCTCAAAGGGCTGTCCCCGAAAAAGCGACTTGGTCTGGCATTCGGATCATACGGATGGGGTGGTCAGAGCATTCCACAGATTCATGAAATACTCGAAAAGGCCGGTTTTGAGATGATGATGGACGATCTGAAGTGCAAATACATTCCATCCAACGATACCCTTACGCAATTCGCGGGACTGGTTTCCGAGACCGTAAACCGAGTCCGACAAGGGTAAGCACTACTCGAGTTCGTCGGACCCGGTCTGATGGAACCGACGAGCTCGGATACGCGGGGTTGGGGCCCGGAGCGAATGACCGAAAATCAAGACCGCAACAACAAAACCCCCGAGGGTTCCTCTGAGGAGCACCGGAAAAAAGTGTGGATTCGCAGAGCTGTCGGGACTGCTGTTGGTACGATAGTTGGAGGCATTGCGGGGTATTTGTGGTGCGGCATCTCGGGCTCCTGCCCACTAACCTCCAATCCTGCAATTGCCGCCGTTGCGGGAGGGATATTCGGATTGTTATGGACACTGGACAGATAACCGACAAAGTACGCTTCTCTTCGACATCTTTCGCCAACCTGCACCTTTTTTCGGAACTTTCCGATTGCGCCGGCCGAACAATTGACTGGGTAACCCGGGGAAATGTTGCATTTTCCGGCGGCTCAACATATCATCACCTGTTCAAAGCCTGGCGAAATCTGCATCCCGACTGCTCCAGGGCCTCGTTTTATCCGGTAGACGAGCGAATGGTTCCCTTTTCAGATCCGGAGAGCAACTGGGGAACGGCAGCAAGGGAGTTTCTGGTTCCCGTAGGAAAGGAATCGGACAAGGATCACTTCCCTACCTCGATAGAATCCTTTCTTAAGGTGCTCAAAAACATTTCCGGGGAGAACCGTCCGGTTTTTGATGTCATCTTTCTTGGAGTTGGTGACGACGGCCACACCGCGAGCCTGTTCCCCGGAACTCCGTATCTGGACGACATGGAATCCACCGTGTTGCAGACGAAATCCCCCAAGCCGCCTTATGACCGGCTTACTATTGCGCCGGCCGTCATATCCGCGGCAAAAGAGGTGGTAGTCATTCTGAGTGGAGCGGGTAAAAACGATATCCTCACAAGACTGCTTCAAAACGATGAAAACCTGCCAATCGTGAAGGTTCTATCCCGTCGAAGCGAATCAACGATCTATATCGATCGTTCGTTGGCTTCCACGACGGCTTGAGAACAGGGCGATTTGTGCGCCGGGCAGGCTCGACAACCGAATCTGAAACAGGATCTACTCTTCCTCAGTGGCCTCTTTGAACTTCTCAACGGTGTTCGATCGTTTCTTTCGGCGGGGACGATGTTTCGGGCGGTGTTCGCTTGTGTTCTCGGACGGCATTTCGAACAGCTTCCGCAGTTGACGGTACCACCACTTGTCTTTTGTATACTTCCAAAGCCGGTATGCAATCTCCCGCGCATCCTTGATGCGTCCTTCGTGAAATGCCATGTTGTAGTCGTGTTCAAGGTTCCGAATGAATTGTTCACGGGTCAATTCTCCGGTATCCGGAACGATCTCTTCAACCGCGATATTCTGTTTGAAGTAGTCCTGATTG
>CAZEMW010000704.1:409-2399 GCA_964513105.1 uncultured Fibrobacterota bacterium | reverse complement strand
GAGGAGATTGACTGATGCCGCAGGGCGATATCTGGAAACAACTTCTTGAACGAAATGCCGATCGGGTTCGCTCGGTGTGCAATATGCTGCTCGAGAGCCCCTATTTTTATCGAACCGACGACGAAACCGCGTTCAATTTTCTTCGACGACATCGGGGTGAATTCAGTGCGTTTTTCGAAGCGTTTTTCGGGTGGACGCTGGTGATCGACGGCAAATGTGCCCGTCATTACAAAGAAAAGTGGTACAATGGTTCAATTACCGAATCAATGCGGGATCTTTTCAATTTTACGCGTCGTGACGAGTGCATCGCGTTTATGCTCATTCTCGAGTTTTTCGAACACCAGATAGACGAAAACGATATGACCGTCGATGATCGCGACAACCTCTGCTTTCGATTCGGGGACCTGCTGGAATTCTGCACCCGTCGGTTCGGGGAGTTGATCCCGGAGGGGCGTGAACAATACAGTTCGGAACAGGTGCGCAGCCGCATCCTTCGGCAAGTGTTTCCCGTGCTGGAGCGGTATCGGTTTCTTCGGAAGCTCCCGCCCCCACCCGGCGAACGGATATCCGAAGAACAGACCATCTACGAAGCTCTTCCGGCGATGTATCACTATAATGCGGGATATTTGAGCCGTCATATCGAAGAGATCCAGTCTATTTACCAAAGCAGCACCGCGGCCGCGACCGTGGAATCGGATGAAAATGATGAGACGGAAACGGAATGACGAGTTTGGAAATCATGTGACAGCGTATGGAACCTAAGTACAAAATCAGAAAAGTCCGTCTTGTAAATTTCCACAATTTCCAGAACGAGACCGTCGACATTGAAGGCGGAGGGCACTTGTTTCTTCTGGGGGATAACGGATCGGGGAAAACCACGATACTCGATGCCGTTCATTATGTGCTCACGGCCGGACAGCACATGGAATTCAACTCGGCGGCGCGGGTCGGGGCGCGCAAAGACGGGGGGCGTCGGCCGCAGGGCATTGTGATGCGATACAATGTCGAGACCGGCCCGATGAATACCACGGGAGGAGTGAGCTACGCCGCGGTCGAGCTGTACGAAGAAGACTCCGACCGGATATTGACTCTTGGCGTCGGGCTGTCCACTTTTTCCATGGATGAACGCATCCAGCGCTGGGGGATACTCAAGGCCGCACCGATCGACTCTATTCCCTGGACGACCGAAGAAAATGGTGCAATGCGGGTGACCACCCAGCGCGAAATGCGCGAAGCTCTCGGGACATCGGGCGGTTTCCTCAATATCGGTGCGTACGCAAAAGAAATCGCGCGTCGACTGTTTACCAGTGATGAGATATTCCGCGAAACCTGTCGGTTTCTTTCGATGGGAAAAGCCTATCGCGAAATTGCATCCTCGGCGGCAGACTATCACGAACTGTTCAAAACGCTTCTTCCCGAGCCCAAAACCGATCTGTTCGATCGCATCATCGAAGCACTTCGGGGGCTTGATCAAGCCGGGGCACTGCTCGATGAGATGAAGCGCAAACTTACCTACCTCGACGGACTCGACGCGCTGGTCAAAACGGTGGATGATCTGAGGGAAAGTACGGCGCGATACCGATGGATGCTTCTTCATTTCCAACGTGTCGATCTGGAATCGGAAACCGAGCGAATCGAACGGGACGTCAAGGAAACACAGCAGGCCATTGTGCGACTTGCCGACGACCGCGCCGCACTTCAGGACCGTCTTGCGGTTGTGCAACGGACAATCGAAGACCTTCGGAGCAAAGATTCGGCCGGGCTGGTTCGTCAACGCAATGAGTTGGCACAGGACCTCGAACGAGCCGACGGAAAATACGAGTCTCTGGGACGAGATCTTGGAGAAGCGATACGTGCCCTCGAAGCAAGCGAAAAGCGAACCGCCGAATCTCTTCGGGCCGTCGCCGCCGTCGTAAAGACGATCGAATCGCTCTGTGATCCGATCGGCACGGCCGCCGGGGTGGATACGACCAGCCCGGCTGAACAGGTA
>CAZEMW010000704.1:0-399 GCA_964513105.1 uncultured Fibrobacterota bacterium | reverse complement strand
GTAGACATACTCTCCAATCCGCGCCACGAAAAAATACTGTCCCTGGGTTTCGAACTCTCCAATAAGTTCGGGCGCTCCGTCTGGCAGTTCGTAGCCGTTTTGTGTCAGCCAGGCTACCAGGTCGTCTCCTTCGCCGGCCGAAAGCGCGGTGGTGGTGGATGAGCTTCGAGAGATACTCGAGACCGCACGGACAACCTGCACGCGAGATCTGGACAAGTACACCATGGAAGTTGATCGGACGGCGGGCGAAATCGAGGCTGTACGTGTCAAGCGAAACGAATTGGAATCCGCCGGAGATGTTCGCCCCGAGATTCCGGGGCTTTCCGAGACACTCTCGGCGCTTGATGAAGAGAACATCGATGCCCATCTTTTGTATGAGCTGATCGAATGGCGTGGTGA
>CAZEMW010000703.1:0-2405 GCA_964513105.1 uncultured Fibrobacterota bacterium | reverse complement strand
AGCCCGAATAGATAAGGTCATTTCGCATGAAGAGATCCAGGCGATGGTTCAGGCGTTTGGATCCGGATTCGGTAGCAATGAAGAAGACGACGGATTCAGACTCGACAAGCTTCGGTATCACAAAATTATTATCATGACAGATGCCGATGTCGACGGATCACATATAAGAACTCTTCTGCTCACCTTTCTGTTCAGACACATGCCGGGCTTGGTAGAAAATGGGTATGTATACATAGCCCAACCGCCGCTGTATCGCATTAAATCCGGGAAAGAAGAACGGTATGTTTTCTCCGATGAGGAACGCGATGTCGTCTTCAAGGAGTGGCAGGATCGAAAGAATGTGGGAATTCAGCGATACAAAGGTCTTGGGGAGATGAACCCCGAGCAACTTGCCGAAACAACGATGAATCCCGAGACGCGCATTCTTATCAAGGTGAAACTCGAGGATGCTGTTGAGGCCGACCGAATTTTTACCATGCTTATGGGAGAAGAGGTAGCTCCTCGTCGGAAATTCATCGAGGAGAATGCTAAGAAAGTGGAGAATCTTGACATATAAATCATCCAACGCAGGCTCATTGAAAGTCCTGCTGACCAACGACGACGGATACGAAGCACCTGGAATACGATTTCTTCACCAGGCAATGGCGCGCCACCATGATGTTGTCGTAGTGGCGCCAAAAGACGAACAGAGCGGAGTGGGTCATGGGTTCACCTATAAACGTCCGCTGGTGTGCGCAAAAATTCCCGATGAGCTCGGTATTCCCGGTTTTTCCGTATCAGGATCGCCTTCGGACTGTGTAAAAATAGCCATCGCTGAGTTGCTTCCCTGGAAACCCGACGTAGTGGTATCGGGGCTGAATGCGGGCGACAATACCGGCATTGCGGCATTTTATTCCGGCACGGTGGCCGGGGCTCGCGAGGGAGCATTCTGGCGAATCCCCAGTTACGCCTTCTCCGTAGCCATCGGCGGAGAAAAGCATATGGAGCAATACTCCCGGATATCTGTCCGCATTCTCAGAAAATTGCATACTCTGCACCATACCGATCCCGAACACACAAAGACGTTCTTTAACGTTAATTTTCCCTCGGTTGAGCCGTCTAAGGCCAGGGCTACGAAATTCACTCGTCAAAGCCTTGCTTTTTATAAAGATAGTTATGAGAAAAGAACCACAAAGAGTGGTACATCCGAATACTTGCTCACCGGGGAACTGGCAGAGGTCGAGAAATCCAGTCAGTTCGACGCTCGAGCAATTTCCGAGGGATACATAACTATTACACCCTTGTCGTATGACTCGACTCAGGTTGGCGTACTGAATACCATGACGTACGATGCCGAATTGGATTGGCATATCCAGGAGAGCCTGCTATGAACGATGCAGCATTGGTAAAATCCGTATTCATTGAAGACGAGCTGAAGAAAAGCTATCTCGCCTATTCGATGAGCATGATCACCTCGCGAGCGCTTCCCGATGTTCGTGACGGACTCAAACCCGTGCACCGCAGGGTGCTGTATGCAATGCGTGATCTCGGGCTGGATCACAACAAAGCACCCAAAAAATGCGCAAGGGTGTGCGGTGATGTTACGGGTAAATATCATCCCCACGGCGAATCCGCAGTATATGATGCGTTGGTTCGAATGGCTCAAAGCTTTTCCTTGCGATATCCCATGGTAAACGGCCAGGGAAACTTTGGATCGATTGACGGAGATCCCCCCGCGGCAATGCGATATACAGAAGCGCGCATGACTCGGTTGGCTGAAGAAATGCTGGCCGACCTTGACAAGGAAACCGTAGATTTTGCGCCAAACTATGATGAATCCTTGAAAGAGCCGGTCGTACTTCCATCGGCACTCCCCCACCTGCTTCTAAACGGGAGTACCGGTATTGCGGTCGGTATGGCAACGAATATGCCTCCGCACAATCTCGGAGAGGTCGTTGACGCGATCACCGCATATATTGAGAATCCCGAAATAGATGTAATATCCCTAATTCAACACCTGCCCGGTCCCGATTTTCCCACCGGTGGAATCATATACGGCCGAAGCGGCATACGGGATGCCTATACTACCGGCAAAGGTCGAGTGGTTATCAGGGCACGTGCCACCGTCGAGACCACCAAGGAAGATCGTGAACAAATCGTAATCACCGAAATACCCTACCAGGTGAACAAATCCGTCTTGCTCGAGAAAATAGCCGATCTTGTTCGCCAGAAAACCGTTGAGGGCATATCGTTCATCCGCGATGAATCCGACCGACAGGGCATGCGGATTGTCATCGGTATAAAAAGGGACAACTACGGCGATGTAGTTCTTAACAAGTTATACAAATACACCACACTCCAGAACACGTTTGGCATAAACAGCTTAGCCCTGGTAAATATGCAGCCGCGTCAGTTGACGCTCAAAG
>CAZEMW010000702.1:1484-2408 GCA_964513105.1 uncultured Fibrobacterota bacterium | reverse complement strand
GCTCGAAAACCCTTTCGCCTATCAACGGGCAAACAATGAGGGTTTTCTCAACATGCTGGAATGCGCACGACGGTTTCCGGTAGAAAACTTCGTTTTCGCTTCCTCATCCTCGGTATACGGTTCGAATACAAAGCTTCCGTTTGCCGAAGCCGACAGGACCGACAATCCGATTTCATTGTATGCGGCTACAAAGAAAGCCAACGAAGTTACCGCTCATGCCTATGCACATCTCTTTGATATTCCGTGCTCCGGTCTTCGGTTTTTCACGGTTTACGGCCCATGGGGAAGACCCGACATGGCTCTTTTCATTTTCACTCGCGCTATTCTGGCGGGTGAGCCTATAGAGGTATACAATCACGGCAAAATGCGGCGAAATTTCACCTTTGTCGACGATATCGTCAATGGTATTCGAATAGTGCTCAATACGCCCAGGAAATTTGAGATCTATAATATCGGAAATGGCCGTGCAGAGGAATTGATGGATTTCATTCGTGAAATCGAGAAATTCACCGGGAAAACAGCTCATGTAAAGTACCTGCCGATGCAGATGGGTGATGTGCCTGCCACACAGGCGGATATTTCAAAACTTTCCGCATTAGGATATTCTCCGTCTACAAATATAGACAAAGGTATTGAACAATTCGTACAATGGTACCGTGACTACTATCGCATGTAATTATCTGTATTAATAATAGCTTACGACACTGCCGACCACCTTACGAGTGTCGAGGAGACGCACTTTCTATGGTATCTCGCAGGCTATGCCTTGCAGGTGTATCACTATTCCTGCTGTGTGCAATGGTTCGCCCGTCCCTTTCTCAATCCTCAATGGACTCACGCTCCTTTGAGGCGCTAAGAAGCCAACTTCCCCCTCATATGCGGAACATGAGCCAGTCTCAGCTGCAGGATGCTCTGGAGAAAAAA
>CAZEMW010000702.1:0-1474 GCA_964513105.1 uncultured Fibrobacterota bacterium | reverse complement strand
GGAAAAAATCGGTACCAGGACCGTGTACCAGGATATGCTTCGGGGAAAAATGGTAAATCCCGACAGTGCGCTGAGAAACCTTGAAGTATATGGATATCGGGTTTTCGGCAACGGCCAATACGGCGACGGCGCATCGGAAGATATGATTTCCGTTCCGGGGAACTATGTCATCGGATCCGGAGATGAGATTGTGCTTACGATGTGGGGACGAATCAACGAAGAACACCGACTCACGGTTGATCGAGACGGAAAAATCAGGATACCACGCATCGGTCCCATGTTTGTCGCGGGACTTGGTTTTCGTTCAGTGGAAAAAAAGCTTGTCGAGAGAATACAGACTATAGAAGGGGTGAACGCTTCGGTGACGATGGGTCCGCTTCGATCGGTGAATGTTTTCGTGGTTGGAGAAGTACGGAATCCGGGTCAATACACGGTTAGTGCACTTTCCAACGTAGTAAGTGCACTGTTCGCCTCGGGCGGCATTACTCGAAACGGATCGTTTCGTAACGTAACGCTTCTGAGAAACGGAAAGGTCGTGAAACGATTTGACCTCTACCAGTTTCTCATGTATGGCAACAATTTCAACAGCGTACGACTGAAAGCCGGCGACGTTATCATGGTTCCCGTACTGCAGAAGATGGCCGCTATTGCAGGCAATGTGAGAAGGGGAGCGCTGTACGAATTAGAAGGTACAACATCTTTAAAAGATCTCATTTCACTGGCCGGTGGGCTTTCGGCGACTGCATGGGTTAACAGAATACAAGTGGAGCGGTATGATAATCACGAATACGGCAAAGTGCTCGATCTGGAAGCGGAAAGTGCCGACGACATACCCGAGTTTGAAATTCAGGATGCCGATATTGTAAAGATATACCCCATTGCTCTCATGGACCGCAACGCTGTTTATCTCGAGGGAAATGTGTGGCGGCCCGGCAAGTATGAACTTGAAGAGGGCATGCGTGTTAATGATCTGATCGGCGGTCTCGATGGTCTTCTGCCGGAAACGTATTACAATTACGCAGCCGTTACGAGAACACAGCCTCCCCACTACTATGAAGAAGTCATTTCGTTCAATCTTCGATCAGCATTGGAAGATCCGGAAGGCCCGGATAACATTTTGTTGACGGAGCAGGATGAAGTGATGATATATCATCGTGATTTCTTCGAGCCCGACCGGTATGTCACCGTGGACGGGGCTGTTACTACGCCTGGAGAGTATAAGCTACTGGAAAACATGAGAATTAAGGATCTTATTCTCAAAGCGGGGGGACTAAAGGATTACGCAAGCGCAACTCGCGGTGAGCTCTACCGCCGACTGGAATCCGAGGATTCCGTGCGCACCGAAAGTTTTGAGTTCTGCGTGGAATGTGCCATGAACGACGATTCGCTCGAAAATATCTCGCTTGAGAAAATGGACAATGTGATTATCAGGCGGAAACGAGGGTGGGAGGAAGAAAAATCCGTTGCATTGATC
>CAZEMW010000701.1:0-2426 GCA_964513105.1 uncultured Fibrobacterota bacterium | reverse complement strand
ATATCGAAGCGGTTACGAGACTGTTTCAGGTCATCAATGATATGCACGACCTTACCGGGAACATCCAGATAGCCCAGGGCACCTCACCCGTCCCCGAAATTCGCGGTACCGCATATCGATTTCGGATGGGCGCGATATTCGAGGCGGTAGTGAATGCGAAGGGGACAACAGCGGCGGTTTGGACCGGGTACGGCGATGACGGGAATGCACAGTGGCGTATGATATCGGATCCCGCGATTGCGGGAGAGATTCTCAAAGCGGTCAATGTGCGTGAAGGAAAGGCCTTGCCCGAGTTGGTGCGCCTTCCGCTTCAGGACGTACCGGTGAAAGAAGAGCAGAGCGTTCCGGTTGCAAAAGGAGAACAGTGATACTATGAGAATGCGATTGATTGTAATAGTGAGTCTTTTTGCGGGATTGCTCACCGGAGTATCGGCGGCGCCAAGGGACAAATACGAGTCGCAGCAGCGCGAACTGGCGGTGTTGAAACAGTACCTCCAGGAAGCCCGTGATTCGTTGCAGCAGGCAATTACCGAAAGGTGGCGCCTCAAACAACGGTATGTGGAGCAACGAGAGATAGACAAGGAAGAAATCGCCCGCCGTCGGGAAGCGCAGGAACGGGCTTTCAGCGAACTTTCGCAAGTGAAGGAAGAAGTGTTTGCCAAGGAGCAGACACTTAAGGACAAACGGGAGACTGTCGACGAAAAACGGGAACAGTGGGAATTTGTTGTCGGGAGTTTCGGTGACGTGTTTGATAAAGAAGCCGAACGGCTTGCAGAGGTGAATCCGCTTGATCTTGAAGAACGACGAAAGAACCTTGAAGAGGTCCGGCGCGAGTACCGAACACAGAAAAGCCCGAGCCGAATTCTTCCGGATTTTCTCGACTACCATTTTAAGTATCTGGATCGCAACACCGTCGCTTTTGCTAGTGATCAGGTTGTGATGCCGGATGAAGGCGATCCAACGGGAATGTCGGTCCTGCGATTCGGTTCGGTATTCGGATACATGCTCGACGATCGCGGGCAACCGTACATAATGCGACAAACAGGTAAACTGGGAGCCGGGCGATATGCCGTTGATCCGATCGGTGCCGAGGATCTGGAAACCTTTGTGCAGGAGAACCTGCCCGGATGGATCGATCAGAAGGAGATCTCCGGACCGGTGATGACCGATGTGATGCAGAATGCCAATTCAGGCATGCTGGTTTCGGGTGAAAAGGTGGGCTTGTCCACTCGCCTGCAGACCTGGCTGAAATCCGGTGGTCCCATAATGATACCGCTGCTGCTCCTGCCGGTATGGGCACTTGCACTGGTCGCCTTGAAGCTTGTGCAATACAGCCGAAAGCACAAGAGCAACAAAGATCTGTACGAGAATGTGGTCGGAATGCTGAACAAAAAGGAGCACGAAAAAGCGCGCGTGTTTGCGGCAAAACGCAAAGGCGTGGTAGCTAAGGTTGTCACGACCTGTTTGGAGCACTCTCGATGGACCCGGGCTTCGGCGGAAAAAGCCGTGAGAGAAATTCTTGTCGAAGAAGCACCGCAGCTCGATAAACATCTGGCCACTCTGGCGGTTATCGCCGGTGCGGCACCTCTGCTGGGACTTCTCGGTACGGTCACCGGAATGATAAACCTGTTCGAAGTCATCACGCATTATGGAACCGGTGATCCGAAAATCCTTGCCGGGGGTATATCCGAAGCGCTCATCACTACGCAGACCGGTCTGGGGGTCGCCATACCGATTCTCCTGATCCACAATTCCTTACGGAACAAATCTCTTCATATCCAGTCGGAAATGGAAAAGAACGCTATCCGTATTCTGAACCGCCTCTGGCCGGAGACTACATGAGAGAAGCCTGGCATATCTTTTTTGGCTATTTCTCACGCGGTGGGTATCTGATGTTGCCCATTTTCGCCGTGTCGCTGGTGGCATGGTGGCTGGGAATAAACAAGCTGCTATACTTTCGGAAATTCTCGTTGTGGCGAAAAGCGTACCTGCGATATGTGTCCGACTATCTCGGGGGCAAATTCGAGGAGCCCAGGACCGGCAATGAATCGTACGATGTTCTTCTTCAGAATCTCGAAGCTACCCTGAAATGTGAATGTGATTCCTGTTCGGGTTTGCTCCTGTTTCGGGAATTCCTTGTCGGGGCCATTCCCGATATCGAACGGGGTTTTTCGACCATGAGCGCCTGGATTGCCGTTGCGCCGCTACTTGGGCTTCTGGGAACGGTCATGGGTATGATTGAAACGTTCAAGGTTATAACCAACTACGGCCTCGGAAACCCAAATCTTATGGCACAGGGAATCAGTGTCGCACTTATAACCACCCAGGCGGGTCTTACGGTAGCCTTTCCCATGATGCTTTTTCATAACATTCTTGTCGGACGGTCCCGAAAGATCGTGAGTAAGTTGATGCTCGACGGTGAAGAG
>CAZEMW010000700.1:0-2432 GCA_964513105.1 uncultured Fibrobacterota bacterium | reverse complement strand
CCGCGGATTCCGGGCTGATGGATTATTTGGTTCAGATTGCAGGTGTGATGACCGGGATTTGTTTTTCGCTTCAATATCAGCAGGTCACACAAAGCACCTCAAACGGGCCAATTTGCCGCGTGCCCGCTTCAACCGGTCGACCGCTCAGGACATCAACGCCGCTTTCGGGGAGAACGCACGAACCGCCGTTGCCGTCCCAGTTCACCACGACATACGCCCGTTTTGAGTTGTCCGGGAGCGCACGCGGAATGATTGAGGTCCCCCAGGTTGATTCAAATGGAGTGAGGTCCAGTTCGCCGAGAATTGTCTTCCAGAAGTTGGTCTGGTCGTGCGGAGCGTAGGCGGTCAGGAGGTAGACAGAGCCTTTTCCCAGTTTTCTTCGGGTAGCCCAAACGTGGTTTTTCGCGGGTCCGTCGGTATACACGCCCAGCGGCTCGGTTTGGTCCTGTGGCTCCAAAGCATGCCCATACAGAGATAATGAAAAAGGGCGTTTGCGCAGCGTGCCGGAGGTATCCTCGAGGCCAAACGGAAAGAGTGTTTTCACCCCGGCAATGCCGTCTATCCGTCCCAGGCCCGCGTCGGTGGGCACGGTGCCATACTCGGTCCGACACCCCGACATCGGTCCCACTACCCAGGTCCCTCCGTTTTCCACGAACTCGACCATTCGGTCTATGAGCGATTCGGGAAGCACCGACGCAAATGGTGAAAGAACCACCGAATAGCGCGAAACATCGGCATCCGTAAACCGAACGTCTCGCCAGTACCCCAGTTCCAGGAGCGGCCGGTGCACCACGGCGTCCAGGATCCAGTTGTTGGCTTCGGGCCACAACGCCTGCCTGAACAGCGGCTCCGCTCGTCGATGCATGCGGCTTTGCGCAATGTGGTGAACGGCCAGTTCTGCCGGTGCCGGAGGAATCGCGGTCAGGACCGGTTTCATTTTCTGGAGAAGTTGTGAAACCGCCTGCACGTTTTTCCATCCGACCGAGGGAGTACCCCAGGCGGTAACGACCGAGCCGTGACACATTTCGACCCCGCTTCGTTGTTGCCGCCAGAGCCAGTAGGCCTGGCAATTGGCGCCATGTCCCATAAAGAACGCGGCCTCGGCCCGGAGAAAACCATCGGGGTGGG
Source organism: uncultured Fibrobacterota bacterium (assembly GCA_964513105.1). Taxonomy (GTDB): domain Bacteria; phylum Fibrobacterota; class Chitinivibrionia; order Chitinivibrionales; family CAYFVL01; genus CAYFVL01. The sequence continues at coordinate 1,304 of CAZEMW010000700.1, read as the reverse complement.
TCAGGTGCCCGGGAGAGGTCGATCCGTTGTGCGAGGGGGAGGTCTCGAGTACCATAAACGGTTTGGTGGTGCCGTCGGCCTTCATTTTGCATCCACGAAGATAGTCGCAGGTCCAGACGGTTCTCCACAGTTCGTCATAGCGGGCATAGAAATCGGTTGCGGCGAAGTCGAGATCGCGGAAAAGGTCCTCGGGGGCCACCCGTTCGTGTTGTATGTGGTTGTGGGTCACGGGGGCGTCACTGAACTGCCGTATGATATCAACCTGATCTTTCTGGAAAGCCACTACTGAATCCGAAGTGAAGTGGTACCACTCCTTTTCAAGTGACACATTGTGCCTCCCTCCACCAACGCCGGTGGGACAGGCGAATGGTGTTTTGACTTTCATTGGGATCTGGTCGAATGAGTAATACGTTTCGCTCCATATGTCCGTGCTCCATCTCCGGTTAAGCTCCTCTATGGTGCCGTATTTCTCCGCGAGCCGGAGATGCCAGGAGCGTCTGGCCGATTCTGAATAGTCGCCGTCGACATGACAAAGAAATTCATTGTCGGTCTGCCAGGCTACGAGCCCGGGACGTTTTCCATACCGTTCCGCGAGCATGCGGGTGATGTTACGGCTGAATCGACGGTACAACTGAGAGCAATGACTTACATGCTGGCGGGAGCCGTGGCTGAACGGCTTGCCGTCGATGTCTACGCGTAAGACCTCGGGATAACGGGCGGTCAGCCAACGGGGAGGCGTTGCGGTCGGCGTGCACAGTACCACGGCTATGTCGTTTTGTTCGCAAAGATCGAATGTTTTGTCCAGCCAGTCAAAAGTGTACATTCCTTCCGAAGGCTCGAGAGAACTCCATGCGAACTCGGCAATACGCACCATGTTTATACCGGCCTCTTTCATGAGAGCGATATCCTGTTCCATTGTATCCGGCCAAAGCTCAGGATAGTACGCCGCGCCATGCCATATGGTATCGAGTGTCTTCATCGAATAATCTCCTGCTCTCCGTTATCGCCTTTCTCATTCACTCAGGGAAAAATAGAACATGTGGACGAGCACGGATGTATCAGGTTGCAGGATATGCAGGGTATGCCGGGTAAAATGGGATTTTGGCTACCCTGCGGTGGTCTGAAACTCAACGGCTTATATTATTGTCGGAGAAGGCCGAACAGTGGATCCCATTCAGTAGAAGACCGCACATGCTGAGAAGTACCCCCTATTGGCTCCGTCAAAGGCAGTGGCATGAGATGCCGCCCGCAGGTTGTGTCTACACAAAGGGCGGAATTCCCGGCTACAGGATCTTAGCCGGCGT
>CAZEMW010000699.1:0-2434 GCA_964513105.1 uncultured Fibrobacterota bacterium | reverse complement strand
GGTGTGGACCGCAAATGTCGCAGTTTTTCAGATGGGGCTACGTGGTATCCATGGTTTTTGCCCAACTGAGCCATGCCTTGCGACTGAATGATGTCTGCGACACATTCCGCCATCATGCCGGAGCGCTGGGCACAATCGGTAATGCTACCGCCCCAAGCCGTAATGGCCTCTCCCATGCGAACCGGGTTCGCCATGCTTAAAAGGCGCAAGATTTGTTTCACCAGACACTTGGTCATCTTTCGATTCAGTTTCCGCGATTTGGTCGATTCGACTCGTCATCTAAACTGCCTCGGAGGATAAAGAGAGCGATAAACATCATCGATTCAACGACAATCCAGCTGCTCGCCAATTGTATGGACCGGGCAAAACACCGCAGGCGAAAAGCCGCAGCCAAATGTCATATGCTTCTGGATGCGCGGACATTGAGCTGCAAAAGGTGGATTTACATAGAAAAGGCATCAATCATCCCAGCGGAAATATTTTATGGTCCCCTGGTCTTTCCAGTTTATTACAAGGGTTTTACCCGTGGCCCCAAGGATTCTACCCTTTGAGACGAAACCATCTAAATGGACAAAAATCGAATCGTCAGAGATCTCATAGCGGTATTCGGCGGGCTGTTCGTGATCAACCATCATAAAGTATGCGGTGTCGATTACAAAATCAGCATGCGGTCCATTGGTATCCGTGGTCCATATTCCAAGGATGTTCTCGAGAGAAAAATCTGCTGAGTCAGATTCGTTACTATAGTCTTCTGCTGAGACCGCTTGATCAATCTGAGTTTTTTCTCTCCTTTGCGACCGATCCTTGCACTGCACCCCAATGGATATGGCAAAAAACAGTGAGAGCAACACAAAATAGTGGTACTCGCGGAGAAAAGGGACAGAGCCGTGCGGTGTCGTCATAGAATAACCTCCAGGTGGTAAGCAGGATCCGTCGGCAGAAGAAAGTATTTACTGATCCCGGTGGATTCTTAAATCGCCGCGACGAGCTGTATTGGTTCACCGTGAACCAATACAGTCTGGCTTTATTCAGCCCCCGCGTTTCTGCATTCTTTGGAAACATCAGTGCCAATAAGAAGACTGTTTCAACCATCACGGTTGTGGGCTTCATCCTATGCTTCGTCATCGATAATCCTTTGCGCATAGCACTGCCTATAACGGCTTGCCCCCGTAGGTGATGGAGGTAGTTGCTCTGCACCGCAGGTTCCGGTCCCACAGCTAGAAACATTTGGGACTATCAATCCAAGGGACTTACAGTTCCTGGAATTCTTCATTTTCCATATTGAATTGGATGTCGTGATCTTCCCACCTAACAAACCGTCCCTTTCCATCAAACACCTTTTTGGAATAGGTGATTCCTATTACATTATCAGAAATTCTCTTCATATCAATATATGCCCCGCTGAACTTCGATAGAATATCGGTTTCCATTGGTGATATAATCTCCAAGCCTTCTTTCTTACCAATCTTATATACGATAAGGTTATCAAGTTTCTTCATGCCGATAACGTAAAAGGTGAACACATAGCAAACGTTTTGCTTTACTGACTCTATTATTTCTATCCGAGTGTCTATATCACCATTTCTGATTTGATCTTTTTCTTCGTCCAGGAAAGCTAGTCCATTACTTGCATTAGAATAGCGGATTACGAATAACTGTGATTTGTACCCATCACTAAAGAGCGCGATTAATGCATTAAGGTCCTTCAATACGGCATAATCGATTCCAACAACTTGTCCTAGTTGACGCCCTCTACAGTCAAGCGGGTATCTGTTCTTAAGCATTTCAATAACTGCATCCTCTGAGATTGCAATTGTTGGAATACTATCTCGTTCCGCACACACTTTGCTTGTGTGAATTCTACTAATCAGAGTATCACACTTGTTTATTTCGCCTCTACAAGCAGAAGAAACACAAAATAGCAGAAACAGGAAAATCATTGATCCGAAATCCAGATTTCCTTCAGTGCGACATGTTGATGAGGCGTTTCGAATACTTAAGCACCTCGTTTTGCCCATATTCCCTCCGTTTGAAAACGAGCATTTGGGCCCCTCCCGGGAGCGGGGACGAACCCAAAGTGCATGCTCTGCCCGTCGTGGTCACGACCGTGTACGAGTGTCGTTTTTTCGGTGGCACCCACCACCTCCTCCGAGTTATACCGCCGCAATTCGCAGGGACCCACGACGGTGCCATCATATCTCGAATTCCTTGGTGAGGAAATCAAATGTGGGCTTATCCCGCAACTTGCAGACAACATTCTGGTTTGCGAATACGCCCGTAAATTTCTTTGCAGCAGCTTCAGGCACCGTCTTAACCCATTTTACTCTTGCCAACCATTCCGTCTTTTCTATATTGTTCCGGTCCCCACCAAGTTTCGATTCTCGTGGCAATAACTGTGTTATTGGTGTACCATCAACGAGGAACTGTGTAATGG
>CAZEMW010000698.1:0-2436 GCA_964513105.1 uncultured Fibrobacterota bacterium | reverse complement strand
AGAGAGTATAAAGCTAAGATATATACAATCAATAATATTGCCTCTGAAAGCATTTCGAAATACACCCGGGCTTTGAAACTCACCAAGCGACAATCATCGTATTTCTACCATCTGGTGATGTACAATCAGAGCACGGATGAGCTGGAGAAAAGCACCCATCTCGAAGAACTTTCGCGCTATCGGTACTACCTTGAAGGAATGCGATTGTCGGATCTGCAGTTCAAGCTGTACAGTAAATGGTATCACTCGGCCGTACGGGAGCTTATAAACCTTGATGGTTTCATCGAAGACCCCAGATGGATTGCCGATCAACTCCATCCTTCAATCACTCCGGCGCAGGCCGCCAAATCTCTGAAACTTCTGGAGGAGCTGCAGTTGGTGTACCGCGACACCTCCGGAAAACTGAGACAAAGAAACGCCGTCATTTCAACACCGCCCGAGCTGAGATCCCTGTCGGTACGAAATTTCAACAGGAAGATGATCCAACTGGCCGAAGGCGCGATCACGAGCTTCGATCCCGAGAATCGAGAAATCAGTGGAATGACGGTTACTCTGCCACAAGAGCTGGTCGACGAACTGAAAACGGATATTCAGGCGTTTAAGGAACGTATCCTGGAGAAAATCAAAAAGTGTGTCGGCGAAAACACCGATATATACCAGGCGAATTTTCAGTTCTTTCCATTGTTGAAAAAGAGAACGCGAAAATGAAGATATCAAAGATTCCATATACCTATGCAGGTACGATCTTGCTCTTGTGCATTGCCCTGTTGCAGTGCGCCGGCGATCCACAGCCCCTTGCATCGGGGTCGGGAAACAATACGGGTAATGCAGCGGTTAAGGGAACGATACAACAAGCCGATGAGACCCCGGCCGGCAATGTTCAGCTGTCGTTGCTTCCGGGAAACTACAATCCGGCCGTCGACACCTTTACCGTTCTGGTGGATACGACGGATTCGCTCGGCCGGTATGCATTTTCCTCGGTACCCCCGGGAACTTACACTATCAGTGCTTCGGCCGATGCGGCGGCACTCCGGTGGTTCCGGCCCGATGTACAAACCGCACCCGATGAAACAGTAGAGGTGAATACCGGAACTCTTCTTTCCACTCGAACCGGCGTTTTCCCGCTGCCCATCGATTCCGCGGACGGCTACGCGTATGTTCCGGGACTTGACATCATCGGCAAAGTCGACGATACCCGGTCGAACGTAACGCTCGAGAACATGCCCCGGGGCGCATTCGATTCCCTGGTATTCTGTAGAAACCACATTCCACAAACGAAACTGGTGGTCGCGCGAGACATAAAAGTCGCCGCGGATTCCACTTTTTTCACACCTTCGGAACACTTTTACAAGCATTCCGGAACTATAACCCTGAACACCACCCCGAGCGGTGCCGATGTGTCCGAAACCGTGTATTCTTTTCCCGTACTGATCAGATTCAACAATGAGAATTTCGATTTTTCCCAGGTGCGCGAAGACGGTGGTGATTTGTACTTTGCCAAGAAGGACGGGACACCTATTCCTTTTGAAATAGAGCAATGGATCGAGCAATACTCAACAGGAGCGGTATGGGTCTTAATGGACACTCTGGCCGGAGGCAGTGAACAATCCATACGCATGTACTGGGGGAACCCCGGAATTGACTCGATGTCCCGTCCCGCAGAGGTGTTTGATACCGCAAACGGTTTCGCATCCGTCTGGCATCTGGAGGAATACCTTCCCGGCTCAGACGGTGCCCCGGAATTTGAAGACGCAACATACAATGTCAATCACGGCCGAGACTACGTTTCGGGTGGCGGACAACTCGGACTTATTGCATATGGACAGGATTTTAACGGACCGAACGACCACATTGATGCGAATCCGATAGCACTCCGGCAAGGCGGCTCAACTGTCGAATTTACATTTTCCTGCTGGTTCAACATAGATCGGCATGCGCAATCGACGCTAACCACGCAATACTTCATGGAATTGATTGATACCGCATCCGGGACCCCGCACCGACAAATCTATGCAACGAACAAAAGCGTTGCGGGTAACACTCGCACACCGATCTCATTTTCCATCAGGACCGAATCTGGAGATGAGACGGTAACCGGGGAATTGGACTCGGAGGCGAGTATACCTCACTGGCGCTACGTTGTGGTGTCCGTCACGGGCAGAGAAGTTACGATTTACCAAAATGGCGTAGTATCGCAGCAAGTAACGCTCGAGGATTCACCTCTCGCCTCGAACTCCCACACAGTTCTCCGAATAGGTCGAAATGACGCTACCACCAATGATACGAAAGGGAGTATCGATGAAGTACGGGTGTCGTCGAAGGCGCGGAGTGGTGCCTGGATAAAGCTCTGTTTTCAGAACCAGCGTCCGCAGAACACGCTGGTCACCTTTTGAACGTAAATAGTGCCTGTCCGGAAACTCGCTTTAGTGCCTCGAC
>CAZEMW010000697.1:459-2441 GCA_964513105.1 uncultured Fibrobacterota bacterium | reverse complement strand
CCAAGTCTGAACCCTCCGAAAGGTACGTTGATAGATAGCCGTTGCTCACAACAAAATACATCTTCATCGGGGACCGGTCCATGGGGTGATTGAAAATGGCAGTATTTCGCCTTCGTGTTCAGGAAATGATTATTATGATTAAAGAGATTTATTATCCAGACCCAACAGATCATTCAATCAAACAGCTCGCTCCAACCCATTTCGGACTACGGTATTCGAGCATTTAGTAGTTTTGGTATCGGAATGGATTGGGGTGTAGGCAAAGAGCATTTCATCCATAACTTCCCAGAGGGCTTGGGTTTTGGGGCCGAAGTTGCCTGTAGGCGAACCTGAACACGGAATCCCCGGTTGCATTATGGTCCAATTCGTTTCAAAGACCAAGAAATAATCGGCTCTGCTTGAAAGAAACCACTATGGAATGTCGATTCGATCTCGATACTCGCTGTAACTACCGTTGCAAGTATTGCTCAAATTTCACGGATCCCGAAGAGCATCACGGTGCATTTCCGGTAGACCAACTCGATACAGCTTTTGGCTGCATGAGCCGGCTATTCTGGAGTATCTATCTCTCCTGCGCCGGGGAACCGTTGGTGTATCCGCATTTCGAAACTGCGATGGAAAAAGCCAATAAGCATTTCAGGGGCAAAGACGTATCGTTGGTCACCAACGGATTCCAGCTAAACCAGAAGAATCGTGAGCTTATTCTTAATTCCTGCATAACCCGTCTCTTTGTCTCTATTGATACCGCCAACCCGGAACTGTACGGCACACTATGCGGTGTCGGTGAGGGAGCATTCGAGAATGTTGCCGAAAATGTTCGGAGTCTGGTAGCGGCGCGTGGCCCCAACCCTTTCCCGAAGGTTGTTGTAATCGCGCTGGCAATGAATTCTACTGTTCCGAAATTTCTTGAGCTGGCGCGGTGGGTTGAGGCTGTGGGCGTGGACGGTATTAGGATTCATTGGCTGGTGACCGCGGACCCCGAGTTGCAGAGGACGGAAGTGATCAGAAAACCGCGTGCTTATCCCGCATTTCACCAAATGCAACAATATCTGTCTCCCAGAGGTGTTCATCTTGATTATCCTTTCGGATCCACGAAAGAGAAGCTGGTTTCGGTACTTTCCGGGCGTCGTTTAGTAAGGAATAAAGTGCACTACTTTCGGGAGTTTTTTACAAAGTGGCGAAATACTCTTCGTCGGGGGGGGTGCCGAGCACTGGGAACCGTGGTTGATGTCACGATTGATGGAAGCGTCTATTGTTGCCCGGGGAAGGTTCTGAAGGCGGGCAATGTCCTTTGGGACGGACCTGAGAGAATAGGAGAGAACATCCGCGAGTTCATGAGAATGCAGCGAACCGGGGAGATCGAAGAATGCCGTCAATGCGCTCTGCAACAGGATTTTGATTAGCCTTGCGTAGTCTAATGTTTCCGCGGTCGATTTGGGGTAAGTTGGGATAAGAAAGAAAAGCTGATGAGCGAGAATCTGGTGAAACATCTACCTTTTGTAGTTTTCACGATAGTGTATCTGCTGGCACTGGCGTTTGCCGGGCTCAACAGAGACGAGCCGTGGGGGGACGAAGTACACTTCCACGATACCGTCGTACTGTTTGCTGAGGAACCCACGCTCGAAACGCTTCGAACCTACAATGAAATGTCCACCCCGTTGCCTTTCATCCTCTACGCTGCGTGGGGAAAGCTTTTCGGTTTGGGTCTGCCAAGTTTGCGCCTTTTCTCGCTGCTAGTTGCCGGTATTACGCTGAGTCTGCTGTATTGGCTTTTCATCCATATCTTGCCCATTCTCTGGGGGACGGTGGGGGTGGTTTTCTTAGCTTTAAACCCCTATTTTGCAGGCACAAGTGTTTTCGTATTCACCGACATGTTGGCCATAACCTTTTTGCCTATCGGAACGCTTGCGGTTATGAAAAACAAGCCGTTGCTTGTTTTTGTAGCCTGTGCGGGTGCGATTCTCTCTCGTCAGTACCTTGCA
>CAZEMW010000697.1:0-449 GCA_964513105.1 uncultured Fibrobacterota bacterium | reverse complement strand
CGCGAGAGAAAGGATCGATTGGCATAGTGGCCGGAGCAGTTTGCTCTCTTTTACCCTTTTGGGCCCTGGTACTATTCTGGGGTGGAATGAGTCCGGATTCAATTCGCAGAGCCAACTTCCTGGGGCAAGGATGGAGCTACCACCCAAGAGCCCTCTCTCTCTATATCGGTGTTTTCTTTATCTATTTAATACCGTTTTCTGCATGGTATCTTGCAATCAGCGCTCGAACATTGCGAAACTATCTATTTCTTATCCCAATATCACTTGTCTATTGGCTTTTTCCCGTTGAGCCATCCTCATTTACTTTGGCTGAAACACCATTTGAAACAGTAGGCTTGCTGCATCGATTCTTACTTCGTATTCTCCCGGCCTGGACCACGAACGTACTCTTTTTTCTGTTCTTTTCTCTCGGCGCAATCGCGGCTCTAATCTTGAATGGCTGGTTCGTA
>CAZEMW010000696.1:0-2449 GCA_964513105.1 uncultured Fibrobacterota bacterium | reverse complement strand
CAAAATGACCGGTCAATCTCACTGAAAGTGACCGGTCAATCTCAAGTTATTTCGAAGCTTCTGCGAAGCAGGCATGCCGGGTGCGTGGCGATTCCGCGGGTTGTCGGACGTCTTTACAGGCAAACGCCCCGGACCTGAGCTGCGCGTTCACCATTTACACTCACGCAGCCCAGGCAAAAAGGAAACCTACACTACGCCCTGGGCGAGCATTGCATCGGCGACCTTGATGAAACCACCGATATTCGCACCGTTGACATAGTTGATAAACCCGGATTCGTCTTTTCCGTAGGTTTCGCAGGTGCTGTGGATGCTCTGCATGATTCTGCGCAACCGATCGTCGACTTCCTCTCGCGTCCAGGGCAGCCGCATGGAATTCTGAGTCATCTCGAGCCCGGAAACGGCTACGCCACCGGCATTGGCCGCTTTTCCGGGGCCATAGAGGACCTTGTCGCGAATGAATATTTCCACCGCCTCTGGAGTAGAAGGCATATTCGCCCCTTCACTGACTGCAATGCAACCGTTGGCAACCAGTCTGGCGGCGTCTTCTTCGTTGATTTCGTTTTGCGTGGCACACGGAAGCGCGATATCGCATTTCACGCCCCAGGGACGCTGATCCTCGTAGAATTCGGCCTTGTATTTTTCGGTGTACTCCTTGATTCTACCGCGTCGCATGTTCTTGAGATCCATGACAAAGGCAAGCTTCTCTTCGTCGATGCCTTCAGGATCGTGAATGAATCCTGCGGAATCGGAGAACGTTACGACTTTCCCGCCTTTTTCGAGCACTTTCTGCGCGGCAAACTGTGCAACATTACCGGATCCGGATATCGCTACCGTCTTTCCTTCAAAACTCGTGTCGCGGGTTTTGAGCATCTCCTCGGCAAAGTAGACAACCCCGTAACCGGTCGCTTCGGGGCGAATCAGGCTTCCACCCCATTCGATACCTTTTCCGGTGAGAACGCCGGTGAATTCGTTTTTCAGGCGTTTGTACTGACCGAACAGGTATCCGATCTCTCTGCCGCCGACACCGATATCCCCCGCCGGAATGTCGGTATCCGGACCGATATGACGAGAAAGCTCCGTCATGAAGCTCTGGCAGAAACGCATGACTTCGTTATCCGATTTTCCCTTGGGATCGAAGTCTGCGCCTCCCTTTCCGCCACCCATCGGAAGCGTGGTGAGGCTGTTTTTGAATATCTGCTCGAAAGCGAGAAACTTGAGTATGCCCAGGTTTACGGAGGGATGGAAGCGAAGACCGCCTTTGTACGGGCCGATCGCACTGCTCATCTCGATACGAAAACCGCGGTTCACCCGAACTTCACCTCTGTCGTCAATCCAGGGGACTCTGAACATGACGACCCGCTCAGGTTCGGTCATGCGCTCCAGAATCTTCGCCTGTTTGTACTGAGGATTTTCTTCAACGAACGGAATCAGTGACTCCGCCACCTCCTCAACCGCTTGATGGAATTCAGTTTCCCCGGGGTTTCTTGCAATGACATTGGCCATAAAATCGCTTACTTTGACGGCGAACATAATCTCTGCACCTTTCCTGCAAAACCGGGCAACGCCGGAAGTCCTATGAACAAAAACGTACCGAAAAGAATGAAAAAAACATTCCATGCCGGCCGTTAAGAATTGCCAAGCCAATAGACGGCATTTCAACCACCCTGATGTTGGAGCCCGGGCTGTCACGCCCACTCCTCACTATGGGTGGTTGGGTACAAAATTACCCGTTTGAACAGGCCTATATGCGGCAAAGGCGAGAAATTACGAGAAACACGTAAAAAAATCGGGGATGTACGCAGCAATTTCGAAGGCTGGAATGAGGATTAGATCGAAATGACGTTGTTCTTCACCGCGAATTTCACCAGATCGACCGTTGTCTTGAGTTGGAGTTTCTGCATGATGTGGTTCTTGTGAGATTCAACGGTTCTGACACTTATGAAAAGAGCATCCGCGATTTCTTTGTTGGTGTAGCTTTCACCCCACAATTTCAGGATTTCCAGCTCACGTTTGCTCAAAGCCTTGAGCGGAGAGGCCTCCGGTTGCGGCTCTTTTTTCAGGTCATCCATAAAATCGTGCAACAAAAGATTCGTTATCGATTTGCTGAAGTAATCATGACCGCTCCGCAGGGTATACACCGCCTCGATAAGCTCGGACTTCCCGGCATCGGCAACAATGAGCCCCTTGGCGCCCTGCTTGATTGCGGCGAAGAGAAGGTCCTGTCGCAAATTGGGGGCTACAATGAGCGTACGCAGTTGGGGTCTGATACGCCCGATCTGTTTGAGTAATCCAATGCCGACATTGTGTTGGTCACGTCCCCCAAGAATGAGAATCTGCGCCTTGTTTGAGGCAAGACAGCCGAAAAGCTCCCTTTCGTCGGCGCACACCGCGGACACCACGAAAGCCGGATGCTCTGAAACGACTGATTTCACCCCTTCGAGCAAAAGGG
>CAZEMW010000695.1:0-2456 GCA_964513105.1 uncultured Fibrobacterota bacterium | reverse complement strand
GCTTCTCGGCGCGGATGCATCCGCGTTTTTCAATGCGATCACCGGATTTACACAGCCCCGACACTACCGGTACATCGCCGCAGCCCCGACAAGTCTTCGGGAGAGAATTATCGAGCAAATCCAGTCCGAGACCGAGCGCCGACGACATGGTCATAAAGCACTGATTATGATGAAGGTCAATTCACTGGCCGATAAGGATATAATCGATGCGCTGTACGAAGCTTCCGGCGCAGGTGTAAAGGTTCTTCTGAATGTTCGGGGGATCTGTTGTCTTCGGCCCGGTGTTCCCGGCTTGAGTGAAAATATACGGGTGCTCAGTATTGTCGATCGGTTTCTGGAGCATGCACGGCTCTTCTATTTTTATCATGGCGGCACCGAAAAGGTGTATCTCGCAAGCGCGGATATGATGCCGAGAAACCTGGACAAACGGGTGGAACTACTGGTTCCGGTCGATGATCCCTCGGCGGCGAAGCGGCTGAAAGAAATCCTGGAACTTCACATGCATGATACCGCGAAAGGGAAAGTTCTGCACCAGGACGGCTCCTGGGCACCGACGGGCACGGGGGTTGCTAATAAGAACAAAGTGCGAAGCCAGGAAAAACTGTATCGAAGTGCCTGCGAGAAGGTTGGTGCGGAAAAACAGCGACGAAAGACTGTTTTCGAGCCGCATCGTCCCGAGGGCGCCGAGCAGTAGATGATTCAGCCGTTATGAGGAGTTGGTGTGCCCGGAAGTACCATACCGGATCTGTGTTCACGCTACCGGAATGAAAATGCTCATGCCTGCCATGTAGCCGATCTCGCTTTGAAACTGTTCGATCGAATCGGCGTTCGAGTCGGTTTCAATCCTGATGATCGTGCCCTGCTGCATGTTGCGGCAATGCTGCACGATATCGGCTATTCCCGCTCCCCGAGCCGTCATGCCCTGGCGGGGGGGAAAATCCTTGCCGCGGAGCCGATCGACGGTCTTACGAATAATCAACGAAAACAGGTGGCCGCGGCGGTCGCGCTTCATTCCGGAAATCGGGAACGGGCGATGCGGGATTCGGTCGTGGCGGATCTTCCCCGCAAAACGTGCGCGTTGCGGCTGGCCGCGTTGCTGCGTATTGCCGACGGTCTTGATCATGGGCATATGCGGGATGCCGAAATCTGGTCGGTACGTGCCGGCGATCGCGGCATTGCGGTGACCGTGGCCGAGGGGTGGTATCGCGGCAACGTACCTAAAGCAGCACAGAAAGCGGACCTCTGGGCCGAAGTGTTCCCCCGGGCACCGATACAAATTCGGGCAAAACCCGTCAAGATCACCATGCCGTTCTATCGCGCCGTATCCGAAGAACAGTCGTTGGCTTCGGCATTTCACTCATTGCTGTTCTCGCAGTATCGGGAGGCCGCCGACAATATTCGACCGGCCGTGCGGGATTTTGATGCGGATGCGGTGCATGATGTCCGGAAGGCGCTTCGACGATTCCGCCTGCTTCTTCGGCTCCTGCGACCGTTTCTTCCCGAAAGCCTGATCGAACCCCTCTACGATCGAGTCAAGGAATTCAGAGGTCGGGTGGGTGAAGTGCGCGATTTCGATGTCTGGATTGACATTTTGAACAAGCGGAAATCAAAGCATCCCGAACTGGAATCCGCACTGGATTCCCTTATTGAGACATACCGCCTCAAACGCGACGAAGCACAACTGGCTACCGCAAAACGTGATCTGCGCACGGAAAGTACGCGCCTGCTCAAAGACATCGCCTGGTTTCTGCGAATCGAATACTCTCATCGGCCGGGCGGTTCGGTCGGTACAAGCATTGTCGACTATGCGGCGCATCGAATCAGACGGGATATGAAGAAGATCAAAAAGAAAGCGCATGCGGTCGCAACCTATGAAGCGCCCGAGGATCTGCATTCGCTCCGGAAGTTTTTCCGGAGAAAACGGTATACGGCCGAATTCTTTGCGTCGCTGTTCGGCAAGGAGTCTGTGCGAAATGCCAAACAGCTCAAGAAAATAACCTCCAGCCTGGGTGATACCCACGATATCGATGTGGGACTGCAGCGGCTGCGTGACGATAATATCCAGGCCCCGGATACTGTTATCGAAGCTCTCGGTGAGGAACGTAAAAAACACGTCGCCGCCTTCAGGAAACGCTACAAGGCCGTAGTCGCGAAGAATGCGGTCGGACGGCTGAAAAAAGAACTGTCGCGCCGACGGAAAAACGCCCCGAGCTGATCCGGAATCCTCACAGGCTCACCCGGGCACGAAACGGTCCTTCTTCATATTCCCGGTCGCACGACCAATAGAACCGCGATACGGTCGTGCATAGAAGCCCGAAGTACTCTCGCATACACCGCGCATTCTTCGACACTGTTTAAGGGTTTTATATTTAGTTCCTGTTCAGGGAGCTTGATTTTCTGAGCAACAGGCGCCGCTTTACAAGCAAATATCACGCCTGGCTTGACCACTTTTTCTC
>CAZEMW010000694.1:0-2460 GCA_964513105.1 uncultured Fibrobacterota bacterium | reverse complement strand
GTTCGGGACCGACATAAAGGTGGCGGTTCCCGATCCGGTATATCCCGTGTATGTCGATACCAATGTCATGGCCGGAAGAACCGGGGTCTTTCAGAACGGACGATACTCCGGGCTTTTCTATCTCGAATCCACCGCGGAGAACGGTTTTGTCCCGGAACTCCCGAGTGAACCGGTCGATTTGATCTATTTATGTTTTCCGAACAATCCTACCGGAGCGACGATCACTCATGACGAACTGAAGAAGTGGGTCGATTACGCCCGAAAGAACAAGGCGCTCATCCTCTATGATGCGGCCTACGAAGCGTTCATTCGGGACGATTCCCTGCCGAGGAGCATTTTCGAGGTGGACGGAGCACGTGAAGTCGCGATTGAGTTCCGCAGTTATTCGAAAACGGCAGGCTTTACCGGCACCCGATGTGCATACACCGTAGTACCGAAAAGTTGCGTCGCGTACGATTTCGAGGGCGGGGCACAGCCGTTGCACGCATTCTGGAATCGACGACAGACCACAAAGTTCAACGGGGTTTCATACCCGGTACAGCGTGCCGCCGCCGCGGTATACACCACGGAAGGTCGCAAACAGGTGCGGGAACTCAGCGATTACTACCTTCAGAATGCAGCAGTCATCAGGGAGCGGATGCAGTCACTGGGATACACCTTTGTGGGTGGTACGAATTCTCCGTATATATGGATTCATACCGGTACCGACTCCTGGAAATTTTTCGACAGGCTACTCAACGAGGCAGGGGTGGTCTGCACTCCGGGTGCCGGGTTTGGCTCCTGTGGAGAAGGATATGTACGGATCAGCGCGTTTAACAGCCATGAGAACGTATACGCGGCTATGGACCGTATATCCGCTGTTCTGAAATAGTGTCTTTTTTGTAACGGTACAGAGGCCGCTCGTTTTTCTTTCCCGGCGGAATCAGGACGAGCGGCTTTTCTCGGCACCGACAAGTCATTCGAACCCTGATGCAGAGCAGTGTCGAAGCATCAGCAGTTGCCGGGAACCAGCAGCCGGTCCTATGGTTTACTTACAAGTACATCCGATCAATCCCCAGCGGCGGCTGCTCGAACAGGCCGTCGGCGTGCTGCGTAATCATGGAATCTGCGTGTACCCGACCGACACGGTCTACGGTATGGGGGCATGCGCGGGAGACGCCAAGGCGATCGATAGAATCGGTGCGATGATTCAGAAGGACAAGAAACGACTTTTCTCGTTTATTTGCAACGATTTTTCACAAGCAAGCCAATATGTGAAAATCAGCAATCTTCACTATAAACTGCTCAAACGGTATTTGCCGGGACCTTATACCTTCATTCTTCCCGCAACCAACTATGTTCCCAAGAAGGTCTGTCCCAAAAGAAAAACAGTCGGGTTACGCATTCCGGACAGTCCGGTGGTACGGGATCTGGTAGAATTGCTGGGTGAACCGCTGGCAAATACCTCCATTCGAATGCCGGGGGTTGATCGTGGAGATCCTGAGCAGGTGAAACCGGCCGTTCTCAATGAAGTCGATGTCATGCTTGATATCGGACCGCTTGCGAACCCTCAGGGATCCACCATTGTGGATCTTACCGACGATGAAGCGGTGATTATCCGCGAAGGAAAAGGTGATTGGCATGGGTAAAGAGCTGGAACGGTTTGTCGAAATTGTGCGAAGACTTCGGGGCCCCGACGGGTGTCCGTGGGATCGGCAACAGGATCACCACTCTCTTATTCCCTGCCTCCTCGATGAAGCTTATGAACTCGTAGAAGCCATCGAAGAGAAAGATCCGGATAAAATATGCGAGGAACTCGGAGACGTACTGCTCCAAATCGGCCTTCATGCCCAGATAGCCGACGACACAGGATCGTTTCACATTGAAGATGTTGCCCGTTCCATAAATGAAAAACTCATTCGCCGACATCCGCATGTGTTCGGAGACGTGAAAGTTGACGGAGCAGATGAGGTTGCCGGTAACTGGGAAGAGATCAAAAAAAAGGAGAAGGATAAATCCACGAGAAAATCCGTTCTCGACGGGGTTCCCCCACGGCTTCCCGCACTACACCGGGCATCCAAAGTGCAATCCCGCGCCGCACGGGTCGGTTTCGACTGGACATCGATAGATCCGGTCCTCGACAAAGTTGAAGAGGAATTTGCCGAATTCAGAGAAGCCCTCCAAAAAGGCGATCATGAGCATGCCGAAGAGGAGTTGGGCGATATTCTTTTTGCAATGGTCAATGTAGCTCGACACCGGAAAATTTCGGCCGAAGCCGCGCTCCGCGGCACGATCGAAAAATTCACCGCCCGCTTTCACTACATAGAAGAGAAACTGCGAGAAACCGGTCGCGATCCATCCCAATCTTCGTTGGAAGAAATGGACCGGTTCTGGGAGGAAAGCAAACGCGCTCTTAACTAGTGCCCGTCCGAAAACCCCATTCAGCGCCTCGACCGGCTGCGAAAGCGCCTGGCTTCGTTG
>CAZEMW010000693.1:0-2465 GCA_964513105.1 uncultured Fibrobacterota bacterium | reverse complement strand
GTAGGGTTTGGTCCCCGGGTATATTGGGGAGCCCGTGAACGCAGTTCTTTGTGTTGCGTCCTTACTCGAACCGACAGCTCAAGTGCAGTCATATGAGACATCCAGAGCTTAAAGGCATACGTAATGAGAGTTTGTGTACGGCTTTCCGCCGTTGCCGTAACCATACCGATAACGATACTACTGTTGCTGATTTTTCCTTCGACCGGAGCAGCCCGGGATTCCACGGAATTATGGGGAGACACGGTCCAAAGCGACACGACGGTTTCCGATTCGGCTGTGAGTGATACCGTTTTGGAGGCCGACGACGAACCGTTTATCGAAATGCCCGAAGAACTGGCGCAGGTGGATGATTCCCTGTTGCGCCCAAAGATGTACGATCCTCGCATTGCGGTCGGTCTATCGGCGGTCGTTCCGGGTGCAGGACAGTGGTACTGTGAAAAACGATTTCGCGGCGCAACCGTTTTCCTTGCCGAAGGTATCGCGTTGGGTACAACTATAGGACGAAGTATAGAGTATCGGGATTTCTATGACAGACAGGTGGAGCTTGACAGGAATCAAGTTGATTCACTCGAGAGGGACTACCGGCGTTTTCTTGAATCGGATACCCTCGAGCCCGATTCTTCGGAACGAGCCGTACGGCTACAGTCACTTAACTTCGCCCGTCTCAATCTGGAACTGAATAAATACGACCGTCGATACAACAGGTACATGCTGCAACACGCGGTGAGTTGGACGGTTGGGATTTACTATTTCAATCTTATGGACGCATTGAGAGCCAGTAACTTTTTACAGGACAACAATCCGCGTAATCCCGCGGTGGCCGGTTGGCTTTCGGCAATTCCCGGTCTTGGGTTGGGCCAGATTTACAACGGGGCCTATTCAAAAGCGGGCATGATTACCATGACGCAGTTCTCGCTGGGTCTGATGGCATTCAACTATCAACGATTGATGAACCGTGCCACCGATGAGCGTGAGAGATTCTCAGAAGGCCGGATTTTTGAGAATCTTGGACAGTATGAATCGCAGTGGAGCTCCAAATACGATGAGGCTCTTCGACGCCGTAACATGTATTTGTGGTATTCATTTTTCTTCTATTTCTATGGCGTATTCGACGCAATTGTGGATGCACATTTGCATGATTATCATAAGAAAATCCGACTGAATCCGCGATTTGATCCTGAAAGCGATGCTGTGGGAGGAGAAGTGAGCTTTGAGTTTTAGATTCGGAACGACGCCGGAGTTTCCTGTCATTGAGGCGAACGCGGGAGCCAAACTATGCCGGTAACACTGAAAGACATTGCCGAGCGAGCCGGAGTCACCGCTGCTACGGTGTCGATGGTTATCAACAACAAGCCGAACATTTCCGATGGGACTCGAAAGAAAGTTCTCAAGATCGCACGGGAATTGAACTACTACCCGAACGCGATCGCGCGTGGTCTGGCGACTCGTCGTGCCAACGCAATCGGAGTAATCGTGCCCAACCTCGCATCATCGTTTGTGGTGCGTATTCTTCAGGGGATCAAGAGCACGAATCGGGATATCGACTACACGGTCCAGTTGTTCGATACAATCGGCCAGAAGGAGAGCGAGTCCCAGCTGTTCCAGCGTCTTGCCCGGGAACGTCGAATCGACGGAGCCATTCTGATCAGTGCATCGGTCACCGACGAGGAGTTGCGCGTGTTCCGCGACGAGAGCTGCCCATGCATCGTGGTGGCCAGAACGTGCGATTTTCTTGATTCCGTGTACGTCAATAACGAGGTTGGAGCGTATCAGGCAACCGATTATCTGGTTCGCAAGGGCCATGAGCATATCGCCTGCATCATCTGCCGAAAACAGAATCTTCCGACCGAAGATCGTCTGGAGGGGTATAAGCGGGGATTGCGGATGCACGACCGTGGATATGATCCTGACTTGGTGTTCGAAGTCACGGACGACGGTATGGCCGACGGGATTGAGACATTTCGGCGCATCATGTCACTCTCACCTCGCCCTTCCGCGGTATTCGTCCCTGCCGGGGATATGGTGGCTATCGGGATTGTGAAAGAGGCGAAGAAGGAAGGGATTAGAATCCCCGACGAACTCGCGGTGGTCGGGTTCGACGACATTCCCGCCGCCGAGGTGGTGGAGCCGACACTTACGACCGTACGCCAGCCAAAACTCGAAATGGGTGATCATGCAATAAATCTTATTATCGACAAGGTCGAAGGGCGCGAAATTGGTATGAAACACAAGGAACTACCAACCAAATTCATAATCCGAGAATCCGCCTGACCCAGGCAACCCACCACGCAATACCCCAATCTCCGGTCCGTAATGAGATTGAACAGGATGGTACGAGGGTTGCATGAACTATTTTATTCGAAATAGGCTTAGTTGAAGAGATACGGGGACTACGCCTTCGGTGGCTGAGCGGAGCGCTGTATTGCGATGCGCTGAGATGCACAGCGACGCACTGAGCTATGCCG
>CAZEMW010000692.1:0-2468 GCA_964513105.1 uncultured Fibrobacterota bacterium | reverse complement strand
ATACCAGCCGGAACACGCCCCGCATCCACCTCCGCCCCTTTCGCCTCGGGCGTCCGCGTCGCACTTACCTTGAACCCGTTATCCTGTTTATTTGCTTTTACCTTTGATACCGAAAACATATTATTGATCTACTATCCAACCGTCCCGTTCCGATCCCACTATGTAGATCGGAACCTGTAATCCCTGTCCTTCGGTGACTGATCCCACCACCGCGAGACGAAGTCTGATCTTCCGTCCCTACCCTCTTCCCAATTCACGCCAGATCGTCTTTTCATCGCACATAACCGCAAGGTTATCCAGATACACGAAAAAGCGTTCATCGTCTCCGGGGCCGGTTTTGTACTGGAAACTCAAATTCTGAAAGAGCACATGCATTCTGCTTTCCGACTCCTCAAACGTAAATACTTTCGGTGATCCCGAACCGAAATCGATGGTGAGTCGTATTGCCTCGTCTCCGGCATCCGGCCGAAGTTCCAGAGTGAAACTCATCCAGGCGGCGCCGGATCCGTGAGGAGCGGCGCGACCGGTTTTCTTTTCGCCGAGAATCTCAAGCATCTCGCTGCCCCTGTCGAATCGACGCAGCACGACATCGGGACTGGTGCCGGTATCCTGCGGCCGATTCGGTTTGTACATGAGTTCATAGAGGCTCTGTCCGGTTTCATCCAGAAGCGCTACCCATACTTTGTTGTTCTCGCGCCACCCGGAGCCGTGCTCGGTTGGAAATTTCACTTTCCAGCTTACCGTTACCCCGGAGGAAAGGCGCCTGTCGACAAAGAAGAACGGCGAGGTGCACCGTGATACCGCCTCCCAGCCGCCCGGTGTGGCGCTTTTCATTACTCTGATGCCGTCGACGGGCTCGGACACTTCCCAATGCGCGATGTTATCAAACCCATAATCCTCAAGCGTCGGTAGAGAAGCGTCGTCAAAGGTCTCCTCCCAGGTGACGGTACGGTGGACGGACACCACGCGATATCGGGTAAATGCCGGGCGTTCGCGATCGACAACGGCGGAGATGTAGGGCAACAAACGAACCGCGCTTCGGTAGCGCGAGAGCGAGGCGTTGATCAGATCGACGACTACCGCAAAGGTATAATTATCAAACGCAAATTCCGGAAGCTGCGGTTCCTCATCCAAGGTCTTTATCGAGGTTATTAGCTCATTGAATGTTTCTTCATTGTGAGAGACATGAATGCTTTCCACACCCACAAATAGCTGCAGCATCCGCACCATGCCCTCGGCCGTACCGCGTTTGGTGTACAGCGGTACCACGTTGGCAATCAGCCGACGTCGTGACGGTTCGGGCCAGGAACCGGATTCGGTTAAAGCAACCCAGGTACTGAGCCATTGCACAAAGTCGTTTGCGGTTGCTTCACCGGGCGCCCGAAACGGATCGATATATCGATCAAGATTCTCGATTATCTCTTCGATACCGACATCCGGACCGTCGTCGGCCGTGATGGAATCCGTTTTAAGCATCTCGCCCAATACGGATTCGAATACGCGCAGGTACCGCGCCAGGTAATTGGGATTCCCCTCACCATACGCCGCCTCCCCCAACCCGTCCGGCTCCCGGTAAATTGAGGGCAAATAGTTATGGTACTCTTTTGTAATCGTCATTCTTTGCGTCTCCTGTAAATTCATACGCCGGATCCTCAAATCAGCTTTGGGCCGGTCTGTTCTCACACCGGAAATTCCAAACCCGGTCTTCCAGGCAACCACAAAGCCCGGCCCCCCGAAAAAGCCCTATTGTACAACCCGCTCAATCTCGACCGATTCCGCATCGTCGTCTTTCGGCACCAGCACCGGGATTGCGAACCGCGAGCCGCCGGAAGACAATACCGAGACTGCGATATTTTCCACAAAATCAACGCCACCTATACGCTCCACAAGCGTATAGAGTTCGGCTCTGTTCAGTGCCTCGCCGGGAACCAACCCTTTTTCATCAAGACCGCCGTGTACCGGATCAAAGTACCGTTCCACCGCGTCACGGATAGTCGTTCGTATACGGTTGAAGGCAATATCTCCGGCAATACTGGAGTCGAATGCAACTCGCAATCGCAGGCGGAGCTTATCTGTTGATATCGATGCGGCATACACCCTTGTCGTCAGGAGAGCACGAGGCTGCACGAATTCCCGAACTGCCTTTACTACATCCTTCCGGTCCGATTCGGCCCCGGTTTTCAGTACCGTAAAAAGGGTAACCGCATTTTCCTCCACCCTCTCGCCTCCGGCCGAAGTATCTCCGTTGAAATTCGCCACGGCGGCTATTCGCCCTACATCCTGGTGCGCCTGCTTCCCAAGCTCTTCAAAATCTTCACGCGTCACCGCCCGATATCGTTTCCGCCTGAATCGAGTTGCCCGGTCCTCCAGAAATGCAAGCCTGTCGGTATCGTCCTGCATCGGAATCCAGGCTTCGCCCTCGGTAGATCGCGCTGGATTACTGAGTTTCAGGGTGCCCGCCTGTAAGT
>CAZEMW010000691.1:0-2478 GCA_964513105.1 uncultured Fibrobacterota bacterium | reverse complement strand
GCACCGCAACGCATCCGCATCGTTTTCTTCGTCGTAATCGAGGAGAAACACCCGGCCGTCAAGTACCGACGGTGCCGCATGCCCTTCGCCGAGATCTATCGACCAGAGAATCGGTGGTGGGGAAGACAGGGAGGAGCGAAGCGAACCCGTGTTTCGCACGATATTATCGCGCCCGGGCCCCCGAAATCCCGGCCATACCCCTTGAATGGACGCGGGTACCCCTTCGGAAAGCTCGAAAAATGCGCCGATCCGTACTTCCCCGGTTGTGCGGGACGATACCTCGGTCGGTTCCCCGTCCATACCCGGAACTCGCAGCACAACGGCATCGGCCGGTTCGTGCACAATCCACCACAGCAGCAGCGTTCCCCATGCAACCCCGCCGATCACCAGCGAAAGAAAAAACCGTCGCTGCTCGGAACCGAGGAATAACCGATATCCGGGATTCGTTTGATTCGCGAGGGGATTTGTGTTTCCGGCCAATGATGCGCCCTTCTCGTGCTACTTTCCGACAGCATACACCATAAGAAATGCGCCGTGCCGTACGTACAGACGTCCGTCCTTGAGTACCGGATGCGCCCAGTGCGGCCCTTTGCCGTTCTCAACCGGGAAAGTGCTGATTTGGTTCAGCTCTTGCTTTTCGGGCTTCACCAACAGCACCTCACCACGTTCATTGTACGCGTACAGGAGCCCGTCGGCGGCAATCACCGCCCCGCCCTTACTCTGCGGCAGCGTCGCGGTGATTTTCCCGGTATTGATATCGAGCGCATGAAGCCCTTTGTTTTTGTGGCCGAAACCGTAAAGCATGTTCCCCAGCAGGACCGTGCCGCCGATTTGAACATCGAAAGCCGGTTCACGCCAGACTTCTTTGATACCTGTTCCGTCATCGGAGAGCTTGAGCATACCGGCGCCGTTGCCGTACCCCGAAGCATACACGATGTTACCATTTGTATAGATTGGGGTGTTCGGGTTCACCCCGTGGTCGGTTTTGTGCGGGTGGCGCCACAGGAGTTCGCCAATACCGGGGTCAATCCCGATAATGGACTCCGAGAGCATGGTCACGAGAATCTTCTTGTTGTTGTGAGTAACCACCGCCGGGGAGCAATAACCGGCCTTTTCCTTGATGCCCCTGGTTTTCCAGATTGTCTTTCCGGTCGCCGGATCCAATGCCGCTACCGCGGCTTTTGCACCCCCCGGGGTGCAGATAAGCTTATTATCGAAAAGGAGCACCGTTTCCGCATGTCCCCATTTGGTGGGAAGTGCACCAAAGGTTTTGTCCATCTCGACTGCCCATACTTCTTTGCCGTCGGCGGCATTGAGGCACACCACCCGACCGCGACCGCTCTCGACATACACCCGCTCACCGGCAACAAGCGGTGAACCGCGGACGCCCTCGTAGGAGCTGCTCCATTCAGGACCGTACTTTGTTTTCCACAGCAATTTTCCATTTATATCGTGAGCGAAAAGGTACCCGTCGGAGTCGATCATGCCGGTGACATAGATCCGGTCCGCGGTCACCGCCGGTGACGAAAACCCTTCACCGATGTCGCCGATGGTAAAGAGAGATTTCGGGCCGTTTTCGGGCCATGAACTCAGCAGGTTCTTCTCGGGATAGATGCCGTCACGATCGGGACCGCGCCATGAAGTGTTTGCCGATACCCGGCCGGCGCCGACCATTCCGATCAGAAGCGCTGTCACGATCACCGTCGGGAGCGGTGAATTCCTCATCATAGGGTACTCCTTGAGCAAAGGTCAAAGGTCAAGAGTCAAAAGCGGCTTGGCCGCAGTTATTTCACTTTGTACGCATAGAGCTTATCCGCATGACGAACATAGAGTCTGCCGTCGCACACAACCGGGTGCGCCCAGTACATACCTTTGCCGCCGCGCGGTATGTCGAACGAACCGACTTCCCGGTACTCCTCGGGGGTAGCCGTCACCAGTTTCATGGTCCCCTTCTCCTCCAGGCAGTAGAGCATACCGTCGGCGTAGGTCAGGGAGCCTTTGCCCGATGCATTCCACTGCTGTTTGCCGGTCATAAAATCGAGGCAGAACCAGCCTTTGGATTCGTGCCCCGAGCCGTAGAGATGTCCCTCATGAAGTACTACGCCGCCATGATGGTTGTCCATCAGAGGAACGTCCCAGGCCTCGGAAACCTCAATAGCCTTACTGCCGGCAGTGAGCCGCAGAAGAATCGATCCGCGTCCGTAGCCCGATGAAGCAAAAACGTGACCGTCATGGAAAATCGGGTCGCAGATATTGTTGTCACGTTTGTTGGCGAGCGGCCGCGTCCACAGGACTTTGCCGGATTTGGTATCGAGGGCAAAAAGATGCGACGCGCTCATGCTCAGAAGCATATGGTATCCGGCAAAATCGGCCGTCACCGGCGAATTGAACGCCGCCGTTCCGGGAACCCCCGAAGCCTCCCATATCACCGATCCGTCGTCTTTGTTCAAGCAGATCACGAACGCTTTGCCGCCTGCC
>CAZEMW010000690.1:0-2486 GCA_964513105.1 uncultured Fibrobacterota bacterium | reverse complement strand
GTATGAAGAGGACGCAGAGGTTCCACACTGAACCGATCGGCGAGTGTTTTTCGGAAATCTTTCGGGGTGTTTACCATCTGTTCGAAACTGGTGATTCGTTTCTGATACAGCCATTTGATTACCTGTACGGCACGGAAGCGGGGATGTCCCAGTTCCTTTACAAGATCCGTCATCATGCCAATCGATACATCACGGATATTCGGCTTTTTTTTCATTTTTCTGAAATTCCGGAAGGTTGAGAAAGGGGAGAAACGGGTCGGCGGCGCTGCACAAAGAAGGGCCGTCGGAAAACCGACGGCCCCTTATGTATAGTGCGGTCGACTGGACTTGAACCAGCACGGGGTTGACCCCCACAAGGCCCTCAACCTTGCGTGTCTACCAATTCCACCACGACCGCAATGTCAAAAAGCAAGTCTATTCTTCAGTTTCTTCGTTTTGCCCTTCGGTGCCGCTGCCGCCTTCACCTTCGGCGGGCGACTCGAAACCCTGGGGCAGAGGCTGCCCTTCTTCAATCTCGGTCCCTTGTCCTTCGGGCTCTTCGGCCATAGGAAGACCGCTTCCACCCTCAAGTGCCGACGCCGGAGAAAACTCCTGACGCATCTCAGCCCGTTCACGAAGCTGGGATTGCTGAACCTCTCGAGAAGAACGTGACAGAACGAGCGAGAGTAAAATACATAACGCCATGTAGGTTATGGCGAAAATTGTTGTACCGCGCGTAAGAATGTTTGCGGTATCCTGAGTACCAAGGAGCGTATTCGCTCCGGACAGACCTCCTCCGATAGCACCGGACAGGCCGCCTCCCTTATCCGACTGGATAATAACCAGGAAGACCAATATCAGACAAACGATAACAAATAGTACTACAAAGATTCCGAACAACATATCGAATCACCCGGCTTTCTTACTGTGGAATAACAATGCCCTTGAAATCGGCGGCTTTTAGAGCCGCTCCACCGATCAGACCACCGTCAACATCGGGGTTTCCCAGCAACTCTTTGGCATTCGTTGGTTTCATACTACCGCCGTACTGTATACGTATAGTCTCGGCGGTTTCTTGATCATACATTTCAGTGAGAACCTTCCGGATAAAGGCGTGGGCTTCATTCGCCTGCTCCGGCGTGGCCGTAACTCCGGTGCCTATTGCCCAAACCGGCTCATACGCGATGGTGCATATGAGGGCTTCATCCTTTGAAAGACCCTCGAATCCCCCGCGAACGTGAGACTCAACCACTTCTTCCATTTTGCCGTCGTTACGCTCATCGAGCGTCTCTCCGACACAGATGATAGGCTTCAGCGACTTTGCCAAAGCAGCCTTCACTTTTTTGTTCACGGTTTCGTTTGTTTCACCAAAGTAGGTGCGCTGCTCGGAGTGACCGATTATTACGTACTCAACACCCACACTTTTAAGCATATCGCAGCTTACCTTACCCGTGTAGGCACCTTTTTCTTCCCAGTGTACGTCCTGGGCACCGAGTTTGACGTTGGATCCCTTAAGGACCTGCGCCACCGCCGACAAATTGGTATAGGGCGGACAAACCGCAACATCGACATCGGTCACCGAACCGACAGCTTCAACAACGCTTTTTGCGAGTTCGACGGCTTCATCGACCGTCGTGTTCATTTTCCAGTTACCGGCAATGAAAACTTTGCGCCCCATTGTAATCCTCACTTATCTGGTCCGATTTGAATACCGAAGACAGACCATTGCCTCGGATCCGTGATTTGATCCCGCTTTCGGTATTTTCATTCCGACGGGCGATATCCGTGATCAGCCGGTCGAACCAAAAACAGGCTCCTAAAATAGTAATTTGCAGCGGCTCAGCCAAGGTGTGTGATGAAAAAAGTGGCGAAACCCAGGGCTTCGCCACTATGGTATGCCATTTTGCGGCTATTTGTCGGTAAGAGCGGTAATTCCCGGCAGCTCTTTTCCTTCGAGAAACTCCAGAGAAGCGCCGCCACCCGTTGAAATATGGCTGACCTTGTCCGCCACACCGGCTTTTTTCACCGCCGATGCGCTGTCGCCGCCGCCGATTATTGTTACCGCACCCTTTTCAGTGGCTTCGGCCAGGGCTTTAGCTATCGCGTTGGTCCCCTTGGCGAAATTGTCCATCTCGAAAACGCCCATCGGACCGTTCCATACAATCGTCTTTGCTTTCAGAAGCTCTTCGGAAAACGCCTCGACACTCTTGGGACCGATATCAAGCGCCTGCATACTCGCGGGAATCCGGTCCTTGGCAACCACCTTCGTTTCGGCTTCGTTACTGAAATCCGAAGCCACCACGCAATCGACGGGAAGAAGGAATTTCATATTCTTCTTTTCGGTGTCCGCGAGTATCTCTTTTGCCATTGCGATGCGATCTTCTTCCAGAAGAGATTCGCCGATCTCCAATCCCTGCGCCTTGAAGAAGGTATAACTCATTCCGCCGCCGATAATCAGGGCATCGACTTTGTCCATAAGCGCGGTTATGACATCGATTTTGCCGGAA
>CAZEMW010000689.1:0-2490 GCA_964513105.1 uncultured Fibrobacterota bacterium | reverse complement strand
GTACTCGTACTCGTAATCGTAATCGAAGATGGTCCTTTCCGGCTCACCAAAGCCGATCACCCCCATCCTGATCCCGTGGAGGTCGGGATGGAAGGGGGTACACGCACCATTGTGACGCACGGAGCCGGGTGTAATCACGGTATTCTGCTCGGACAAAACCTTGAGTCTGATTAGAAAAAGGGTTCTGATTCGGACGACCGATAGGAGCCGAAGACGCGAAAACCAAAATCTTGAACCTTAAACGGAAAATTCTCTATGTCTCCCAAAACAATCGGCCTCCTCCTGGGCGGTGTGTGCGCCGCATTACTGTTTGGATTCAGCGGTGTGCTTCAGAAAATGAGCAATTCGAGCGGGATCGGGGTGGGGCCGTATATGACTCTTGCCGGCATTGCGGTAACGTTGGTAGGCGCGGTTGCGTGGATCGTGACCGGTGACCATTCCGTGAATGTCACTTCGGGACTGTATGCGTTTGGTTTTGGGGCAATCTGGGGAATTGCCAGTCTGCTAATCGCCCTCTCCCTGGCCAAATTCGGCTCCAATATCAGCCAATTGGTTCCTCTCTATAATATGAATACCCTCGTTGCCGTGGCTGTCGGCCTGGTTCTTCTGGGTGAACACCGCAGCGCAAACCCCTGGTATCTCATTCCAGGTACCCTGGCGATCGTTGTCGGCGGATATCTCTGCTCACGCGCCTGAAACGGCTCAGGCGGCCCCCTCCAAAAATCGGTGTCGGAATCGGTGTCGGTGTCGGAATCGGCTTCGCAGCGCCGTAATCCGAATCCGAATCCGAATCCGAATCCGAATCCGAATCCGAATCCGAGTCCGAATCCGAATCCGAATCCGAATCCGAATCCGAGTCCGAGTCCGAATCCGAGTCGGTGTCGGTGTCGGTGTCGGTGTCGGAATCGGCTCACGCGGTGCCGGTAATCCGAATCCCTCTCTATTTCTCCGCTTACGTAGCGAAATACTGAGAACTGCCTACCCCGCTCCTCCTTTTCTTCCATCAGAGAGGTTCAGCGGTATTGTGTAATCAATTTTTAGACTTTACTGTAACCAAGCGTACTCCCAAAACCATCTCCTTGGCGCGGCAAAACCCCTTTAATACTGAGCTTTTGAGCAAATAACCATTCATAAAAACGGGGCTTTGTGTAATCACTATTGGCTTAAATCATTGACTCAAAGCTCTTTTTGTGGTATCTTATAGGTGTAAGATTTGAAAGCAGCGGAATGAGTTTTTCACAAACAAATCAACAGGAGGGTACCATGAATCTCAAACTGCGTAACAGAGTTTTCGGTTTGTCGGCAATTGGCGCTGTTGCATTTTTTCTGGGAGGATGCACCCAGTCCGACCCGCTCGGCCCTGAAGCCGAAACCGGGGAGGCATCGCCCGAAGGTATGGGAGAGCTTATCGTGCAGTCACTTGCGCAACCTTCATCGGAGCTGAGCGTCCTGGAAACCTCGCCGGGAGACGGCCTGAGTTCCACCAAACTCCCCGAATCCACAACCCTCAGCGCCGGCCTTGGAAAGAAAGCTGCTTCTTCGGCCGCGGATTGGGACACGATGTTCAATGACGGACAGTATGGGTACTACTACTCGCGGACTACGGCTGTCGGACTCGTTCAGAACGACAGCATAACGATTCTGTGGGATTCCTATGCTCAGGATGCAATCGACGGAAACGAATCGGTTGTATCGGTTCGCGGCGCGCGAGAGTTTGCGGGCGGAAAGCGTGAAAGCTGGTCCGCATCGGCGGTAGATGAAAACGGTACGGTGCTCGAAGGCCAACCGATTGGCTCAACGGCACGTATGAGGTATGAGACCATTGCCGCAAACGGAGTTATGGACGTGCTTACGATGAGCGTTCACTACGGACCCGACGAGGATTTTGATACTGAGTCGGACAACAGAATCCTGGGTGCTCACTGGGAGCGGAAAGCCGGTGATGAAACGATTGCGTACGCGAAGTATTCAGATGCCGACAACGACGGTATACTCGTGGACAATGGGGCTTCACAGCCTTCGCCCGTCGATGTCGAATACTATGAGAAGAATCCCGTTGCCAATCCTTTTGTAGAGTATCGACGGCTGGTTGTGCGTATTCTGTGCGACGGCACCGAGGACGGGGTCAAATCGGACCCGATTGTGAAGGTGCATGGAGAGCAGAAATACACCACCGGACGAATCACCACCGTGGCGGTGGTCGACACCGACGGTGACAGTACGATCTCGGCGGGAGAAAAGGCTCGGTTCATCGTTGAGACGCAAACCGCTCCTCAATCGGCTCCGGTACGAGCGGCATCATTCGAATGCGTGTTCGACCCGCAATCGGGCCTCAACGACGACTCCGACAACCTATATTATGAAATACACGCCCGGCAGGAGAAACGATTCGGGTGGGAACGGAAGACTTCGTTTGATTTCACGACCACCGAACCGGTACTCGAAGGGCAGGTGCCTTCGAGCGGCCACATTGAGCTTGCGGTCGAATAC
>CAZEMW010000688.1:0-2492 GCA_964513105.1 uncultured Fibrobacterota bacterium | reverse complement strand
GCGTAGGCCCAGTCTGCGATTGAGGAAATCCGGTCTTGCTTGAGGCAATTGACGGCGCGCCGGATTTCGGGCTCGGTTCCGGCTTTCAGATGGTTCGGCATGAGGACCGATACCAATGCAAGCTCCTCCACCCGCTCTTTCAGCGCGTCGACTCCTTCCTGCTCCAGACTACAGCAGACCGCATCGATACCAGCTTCGGACATTCGGAGCGCCTTGTCGACCTGAATTCGGGGAGCCAACAGGATTACCATCGAGTTTGGCAAAAGCTCTTTTGCCGCGTCGATGATATCATCGGGCGGGTTGGACGAAGCGGAGATGACCACAATCCGTGGATGTTCCGATGATTTCTGCTTTTTCCGCACATCACTGATTCGATTGTAAGTCTTCACGGAGAAGACAATCTCGGATTCCAGATTTTCGCGCAGGGTTTCAATCGCATGTGACCCGACAAGCGCAACAGGAATAGTACCTTTCAAGGCAGACAATGAGTTCATTTTTCCCTCTCGGCAACGGTGAATACGACATAACACGACAACGCCAACTACATCCCCTTCCGGTACGAAGCGGGCTGTAACAGGAGATAAAACCCAGGGGTTTGTCGCGAATGCCAAAGCCGTTGCTTTTTGAAGGAAAGCATAGCGGTGGGCTCGGGCGAGTATAGGAGACGGTACTGTGTATGTCTCGGGGGGTAAGGGTCTTACGGTAGTAATATAATGTATTGTGGCTTGGCTGGGAAAGCATGTGGGGGCCAATTTGACCCTACCGACATGAGCCTGAGTAGTCCACCGGAAAATGCTGAAGAGATGTATTTTCTTCATGATCGCCTTAGCTCAAGTTTCGCAGCCGACTCACGGAAGTCTGGGCAAGCTCTTCCACGTTACTCCAGTGCGAGGCCTGGGTGAGCGGGGTTTCATCCGACGTAACAAAAATCGAGACGAACCGTCAAACAACCATGAACTTCTCCAAAATCGAAAGCAAAAAGCAACAGCTCGACAAACTGCGTCCTTTCCCCGAGCACGCCCTCAGGTCTTTGCACGACAACCTCATTGTCGATTGGACCTATAATTCAAATGCGATTGAGGGGAATACGCTTTCGCTCAAGGAGACGAAACTGGTCCTTGAGGACGGCATTACCGTTGGGGGGAAATCGTTGCGGGAGCATTTCGAAGCGGTGAATCATCGGGAGGCGAGTCTGGAAGTAGAAGATATTGTACAAAACGGGGAGCCGCTGTCGGAACATCAGATAAAGGCAATTCATCAGCTCATTCTCCAGAAAATCGACGATTCCAACGCGGGTCGGTATCGGACTCAGAATGTCGTGATCTCCGGGGCACGGCATATTCCACCGGATTTTCTACAGATTCCCGGGGAGATGCAACGGTTCATCGAATGGTATCGGCAGCGAGGGGCGAAGTATCACCCGATAGAGAAAGCGGCTTTGATCCACAGTTTCTTTGTAAAAATTCACCCGTTTGTCGACGGCAACGGGAGAAGCGCGCGTCTTCTGATGAATTTCGAGCTGATGAAGGACGGGTATCTTCCGGTGGTTATTCGCAACGAAGATCGACTTGCGTACTACGAGGCCCTGGACAAGTCACACGCCGAAGGCGATCATGAGGATGTGGTGCGGCTTGTGGCCGACGGGGAAGAGCGGATGCTTGATTTGTATTTGCGGATTCTTCATAGATAATGCCTGTCCGGGCACGGGCCGTTAGGGTTTATGATTCGGGGCTCCGGGGCTTTGTTTGGACTATTTTTCTACAGGTATGACGACTGACGGGCCTCGATGAACAGGTTCATTTTTCTCTGAGCCTTTATGCAGGATCTCTTGCACGTCCCTTTTCGGAACTCAAGCGCCCAGGATCGGCGGAAAGAACTTGTTCAAGCCGATTTCAGCGGACCTCACTAATATTCCTCCAGAAGCCACCGCCATACCGGCTTCGCTTCGATCCCCTCGGGCAATGAATGCACTCCTTCGGTATTGGTTGTGAGAATAATAGCCTCGTCCAGATTGAAATAGCTGGACGCCGACATCAAGGGCGTAATTTCCCGTGATGCCGTTTCAGAATCGGTGAGATCCTGACTAACCTGCACACCGAGACAGGGTTTGCCGGTGTTGTCGCAGGCGATGAAATCGACTTCTTTTCGATCTTTTCTGGTAAGATAGTAATTCACTCTTGGGTATCGGCGAATCAGTTGCAGATAAATAAGATTCTCAAGTGCTCGAGAGTAGGATCCGTCCCAGGTTCTGCTGTTCTGAGTAGCAAGCGCCCAGTCAATGCAGTACATTTTGCGGTAATTCCTGGTTATTTCTCGTGGCGAATCCGTAAATATCGGCACCGGATAGAGGAACCAGGAATCATGTGCCCACTCGACAAATTCCGATATTTGTGGTTTGGTTCCCGAGAAACCGCTTTGACGGACGTACGAATAGGCACTATTGACGGTGAATGGTTTTCCAATGAGCGCCAGCAGATATCTATACAGAGCGA
>CAZEMW010000687.1:0-2497 GCA_964513105.1 uncultured Fibrobacterota bacterium | reverse complement strand
GCTCGGGACAGCGCCTCGACTCCGCTCGGGACAGCGCCTCGACTCCGCTCGGGACGGCGGCTTTCGACTGCGAATCCCGGGGTTAGGCAAAATGAGAGGTAAGCGATATAGACGAAAACAAGCCGGATCTGGTGGTATGAAAGAAGAAAACAGAAGCGATCGCACCGTTTTCCATGTCGATATGGATGCCTTTTTTGCTTCGGTTGAGCAACGCGACAACCCTGCCTTTCGAGGTAAACCGGTTATCGTTGGGGCTTTGCCGGGGCGGCGGGGGGTTGTATCCGCGGCAAGCTACGAAGCGCGTGTGTTCGGTATCCATTCGGCCCAGCCGATTAATCAGGCCTATGCTCGGTGTCGTTCGGGAATTTTCGTGCGTCCCAGAATGGAAGTCTATTCCCGTGAATCGCGCGAAATCATGAACATTTTGCGTTCCTTTTCACCCGTTGTTGAGCAAATCTCGGTGGATGAAGCATTTGTCGATATGACTGGAACTCACAGACTTTTTGGGAATGCTGAAAAAGCGGCAAAAGCAATCTCCGATGAGATACGTTCCAAGCGCCGACTTACCGCCTCAATCGGGGTCGCCCCGAATATGTTCCTTGCCAAAATAGCGTCGGATCTGGATAAGCCCGACGGTATAACGATAACCCCCGGGTCCGGACAAGAAATCGTTGCCTGGCTCGGGAAAATGCCGGTCGGACGCATTTGGGGTGTGGGAGCGAGAACACGGGAATCACTTGCCTTGCGCGGAATCACCACTATCGCAGACTTACAAGCCCTCACTGTTGAGAGTCTCGAGAATATGTTCGGGAAGAACGGAAGGAGTCTGTACTATCTTAGTCGTGGTATTGATTCGCGCGTCATGGGCGGCCCCGAAGAGGAGGTGAAATCAATATCCCGGGAGCACACGTTTGGCACCGACACGGCCGATCGTGCGCTGTGGCGTCGAACCCTCCTTTCACTTTCTCAAGATGTGGCGAGGCGGGCACGAAAGAAGAACCTGAAGGGTACTACAGTGGTATTGACCTACCGAACCCCCGATTTTCAACGGAAAAGCCGACGCGTGATGCTTCCTAATCCAACCAACCTTGCCAAGGTCATTTTCGAGACCGTGGTGCAAATCCTCAGCGGACTCGATTCCCGTCTTGGCCGCCTTCGCCTTATCGGTGTCGGGTTGACCAATTTCGAGAATGTGGCTCAGACCAGTCTTTTTGCAGATACCGATAAAGAACAGGCCTGGAAAGCCTCGGAAGAAGCAATGGACCGTATCGTGGGAAAATTCGGGGCAGAATCGCTGAGGCTCGGGGGAGAGTTCGGATCGCCCTCGCAGCGATAGGGGGATTTCCGGTGTGTCGCCCGCAATGACGAATTCCGACACTGCTCTCAAGCTCCTCGTGCCCTCTCGAGCAGGACTCCGTGAAGATCCCGGATTTCCTTTGGAATGCTTTCATAGAGCGACCGCTGCTTGTCGGGGTCGTGGTTGAGGCTTTCGGAATAGAATCCTCTTACACGTGTTTTCCGTTCTTCGGGCGTAAGATTCACTCCAAGTTCTGCCAGAAGCCCGTCCATCACGGAGTCAAGTGATCTCGACAGGGTATCGTAATTGACGAAGTGGCATGGAAGATCTACCCCGGAGGAGGTAAACCGACTGTTGTACACATGCCACATGGCCAGTCCCTGCGCCAGCGGAATACCGTTTCTGCGATTGAGTGAACGTGCTACGGCCAACGGATTCCTGAAAATGTAGACCACGGCCCGAAGCTCCGGACAATGCTCCCGCCATGAAGAAATGGTCAGCGTGGTTCGCGGGTCCTTGAACATTTCACCGTCGAAAGTCTCTCGGAAAACACCAAACTGATCCGCATACTCACGCGCGGCTTTCTTGATTTTCTCCTCAAGGGGGGGCTGCATCCAGCTTCCCCCGGCTCGTGTGAGGATCATGTCGTTGAGTTTCACCGCATAAGCGTTTTCCGCATGCCCTTTTGGATTCTCCGGGCATGGAGTATTGATTACGGGTTGCCTGGTCCCCAGAGATAACCCGCAACGCAGGAGTAGCCCCGCTATACAGCTGGTTCCGCTTCGGTGCATTCCGGTTACCGCAATCATGGTTGGGACAAATATCCGTGGCTGAACCGAGTGGTATTTCGCATAGTGAATGGTTGTCGGCCGAATCAATGCGCCGCTCCGCTCATCTCGACTGCAATGCAGCGCGGTGAACGGATAGGTTTGGGGCAGGTACTAACTGCGAAACCTGGGCTAATGCAAGGATACAATGCCGCACCAATTGCCGCAACAGATCCTGGACAACGGCGGAGATTTTGCACCCACTGCCGGTCCTGAACTATAAACCCGGGTTACCTCAAGGTATTACGCCATCAGCAGGAGACCTTCCAACGGCTCCTTAGATGCATTGTGGTGGGCACGGTCGATTGGGGGGCCGGATTCTGAATGCGAGGGAAGGAAAATGTGGAACGTAGTTCCTTTGCCGGGCGTGGAG
>CAZEMW010000686.1:0-2500 GCA_964513105.1 uncultured Fibrobacterota bacterium | reverse complement strand
CCTAAGTGGAAACGGCCGTTTCGCCGAGGCGAAACAGCCGTTTTTTTTGCATCATATTCTATCGCCGGCAGATCGGCTATCCGCAGAACTCCTCGTAGAGCGCCGTGACTGCCTTCTTCTCATCTGCGGCGTCTATGCCGAAGATGATACTGAGCTCGGAACTCCCCTGATTGACCATTTTTACGTTGACCCCTGCGGTTGAGAGGGCTTTCGACGCCTGAGCCAGCACGCCCACTTTATGAACAAGACCTTCACCCACAACCGATATGAGAGCAATATTGAACTCGACTTTTATTTCATCAGGATTCAGTTCTTTCTGGATGCTTCGAGTGATTGCATTGACGGTTTCCGCTTCAAACTGGGTCTGGTCGAGTACAACCGAGAGGTTGTCCACCCCGGATGGGCAATGCTCGAAAGAGAGCCCCTGTTCCTCTATTATTGCCAGAAGTTTCCTGCCGAATCCCCGCTCGCGGTTCATGAGAAACTTCTGAAGGGTGAAAGAGCAGTATCGTCCTCCAGAAGCGATTCCTATCACATCACGTTCACTGGGAAGTCGTTCTGCGACAATCAGGGTTCCCGTATTTGAGGTGTTGTTTGTGTTTCGCAAACGGATGGGAATGCGTTTGTCCATGACGGGAGTAACCGCTTCTTCATGAAATACGTTGAAACCGATGTACGACAGCTCCCTCATTTCACGGTAGGTAAGTGCCGGGATTTGTGCGGGAGAAGACACCAGATTCGGGTTGGTCGAAAATATGCCGTCAACATCAGTCCAGTTCTCGTATTCGTCGGCGTCCAGAGCCTCGGCGAGTAAGGCACCGGTCAGGTCGCTCCCACCACGACTGAACGTAGCGATATCACCCTCGGACGTTACTCCGAAAAAGCCGGGGTACACCGCAATCGATTTTTCACATATTTGGGCGAGTTTCGCGAGTCGAGAAGCGGTATCCCGAGTCGGTTGTGCATCGCCGAATACCGGAGTCACCACCATCCCCGATTCCTGCGGAGATACGTATTCGGCGGCGGCCCCCATCGATTGAAGATAGGCCGCAAACAGGCGCGCGTTGTATTCTTCTCCCGACGACACAATCAAATCCCGAAATCGTGCGGGGTTGGACTGATCGGCCGTAATTCTAGTATCAAAATCAGCAAGTACTTCGTCGACCGTGGATCTATCGAGTCCCAGAGGGACATAGATGTCCGAGTAGCGGGTTCGAAGCGTCTTGATTTCGTCTTTGACCGGTGCCCCGGAGAGCGCCTTACGGGTGACGGCGATTAAAAGATCGGTAACTTTCACCCTAATGCCCTGAGCTTTCCCCGGTGCCGAGAGCACAACGCATTTCCGCTTGGGATTGCCGGTAACGATTTTGGCTATGCTCTCAATCTTCTCTTTGGTGGCAACCGAGCTGCCTCCGAACTTGCATACAATCAAACCTTTGCTCCATTCTCGTTCAGGGCACCGAGTCCCCGTTCTTTCAATGGTTTTCACCCGAAAATCCGTCGAAAAAGGGTGTTGCTTCGATACGGTTATTCTCACCGGTTCCGAAAATACGTGTCCGCTTCCATATCGCGCAGGTAGATCCATGAGACCGAGTACTGTATTCAATCCAACTGAGACACAGCCGTCGGTGCTCATCGTGAGCACATGTATCGGCGAGCATCCACGAAAAATAGTGTTTGTTCAGGCTGAACGTCTAACGGTTTGGTGGAAGTGTATACCCTAAGGGAGCACATGCGGAAACTTTGGCGGGTTCGGGGGGAGTTGGAGGAAAAAAACAAGAAGGACGGGGTATACCCGGGACGTGGGCGACTGAATCGCTACCTCAGGGCTCTGAGGGGGACCATTGAGTTTCAGTCGAGGCTTATCCCTGACCGCCGACACCAAATTCCGTCATCAGCTTGTCGACCAGTTTTTCCATAAACTCGGGGGAGTCGTAGAAACCGTTCTTGAGTTTCTCACGTACCTCGTCGACTTTTTCCTGACGGATATCAGGTTCATTGGCGATTCTCATCGCAGCGACATCCGCATTCGCTTTCGTGTCGCTGAGACGCTGGGCGCCGGCTGAAAACTCGGATTTGTCGGCTGACTTGGTCGGTCTTGCACCACGATTTTCAGACGTTTTCCTGGTGTTTTCGACCTTTTTCAGCTCGGTAGTAATTTTCTGAGTAATCGGTAACAGCCGCATCTAATCTCACCGCCTTTCTCTCCTATTGATATACATCGGCAGCAAATGATGGAAACTTTAATGGTTTCTCAAAATCCAGCACACTCCGGAGTTCTTTCCATAAATCGAGACCTCAGGGTATTCCCCTGCCGGCTGGTGCCGGGAAAACCCGCCGAGATTTGGTCGTGCCGTTCGGCATACGATCTTGCGTATGGGTAAGGTCTTTTGTAATACATGCGAGCGCTTACCCCATATTTCCGATCATATCGAACATCGGCAGATACATTGCCACCAGAATGCCCCCGATAACAATACCCATTACGACAATCATGATC
>CAZEMW010000685.1:0-2504 GCA_964513105.1 uncultured Fibrobacterota bacterium | reverse complement strand
GAACTGCACCTTGATCTCGTCGACCCACAGCTCACCGCCCCAGGGACCGTCCTTTACATCAGAGTGAGGTTCGATCACAATCTCGACCGTTTTCGCGTAGTTCATCTGATCCTGCCACCGAGGAAGCTTGACGTGAGTTCCGGAAGGTGGAGCGCCCGTGAGGTCAAATGTTACCGGGGTCCATTCTTCGGGAACGGCTCCATGCCGAGGAAGAGCAATGCCGTAGTCGGAAAACGGGGACCATAGAGATAGTGAGACGGTTGCGGGCGAACCGGAAGCCTTGACCAGGAAGGAAATGCTCTTAGCCTCGGACAAGTTGTAGTAACGAACGGCGCTTAGTCCTTCACACGCTCCCGCGCCTCCAAACGGCGTCCGGAGGAGATGGTCTCGTATGCTGTCAACGTCCCCATATTCATATTTCACATGAATGCAGTGTTCGGTGCCCGCGGCACCCGGCTCAAACATCCGGTTTTCGGCGCCGTTATGATCGACAATCACGACCGAATTGAAGTGATTATCGAGTGTGTCGGCGTAATGAGTCCACACTTTCCAGTCGGTGTGTCCTTTCCATCGAGTTCCTTTTCGCTCAAAATCATCGATAAGAAACTCGTCGCCCGTTTCGACGGGACGATCACAGTCGAGAATGCCGAGACTGGTTGTTTCTCCGCTTTGCACCGTAAGCGATTTTCTTACACAGACCCCGGAATGGACGAATGAACCGGTGGGCCCGGGACGAACAATCACCACAAGCTCATAATCTCCCGCAACAACATTACCGAAGTAAAGGGAGTGGTGATTATAAACTCTTTTCCGATAGGGGGTGCCGCACAAGTACGCATCCAGAGAGTCAAAACCCGTGAGATTGGTATCGAGAGTAAATGAGAGCCTGCCGCTTGGGTGTGCTCGCAATTCTGGGATCCTTTTGTCACCAGAATCAACATCGATCCTGATTTCGGTCTGAAAAGCAGCCTGAGCAGAGTCCCGGGTGGTCGCCAGAAGATGATACATCCCATGCGCTACCTCCGGGAAAAAGTATCGGCCCGAATCGTCTGTCGAACTCTGATATGAGCCTCCGTCGCTTCCGGGAAAACCGCGCGTTTCGTACAGGACTACCGAGGCATCAGCGATTGGTCGGCTTGCGGAATCAACAACAATCCCGCCAACAGCAACGGTTCGGGCATTCCCCGACCCGGTTGCGGTACCCGCGGTCCGGTCCAGTGAGCATCCGAAAAATCCCAGCAGAACACAAAGCACTACAATCATCCGGTCATTTCTGATCATTCGGCATTCTCCTCGTCCGAAGAGCGAATTTGTCTGCTCATGGGGAAGAGAAGGGATTGAAACTGATAGACGGTATCGGCGTCGTGGTCTTTCTCCGCCAATTCCTCCAGCTCACGTCGGAATCGTGCAACAGCCTTCACAACTTCAGGATACCGCTTTCGCGAAATCCCAAGCGTAACGCCCGCCACATTACGTTCGTTTCGAGGAAGGTTCTGGAGAGCATCGGATCCAAGACGAAGACATGACTGATAAAACCGCGCCAAAAAGACGTTCTGCACCTCATCATCGGTGGAAATCACTTTGTCGGTAACTCGCCAGACGCCGTCGTCGTCCTGTTCTATCATACCCAATTTCTGTAAATGATTCACCGATTGTTTTGCCTGATGAACAGATATCGGTGGGGTGAGTTGGCGTGATAGCCAGGTGTAGTCGTCGGTGAAAGGCACCATGTCGAGTATGGCCCGAATTGCCACGTGACGCCATTCGGCAAAAAGCGCAAGTTCATGGTCTGCGATCTTTCGAATACGAGCTTTCTTGCCGGCGGTTTTGTGCGGGCCGCGAAGATGCTCGAGGTAAAAAGCCTTCTCCTCGGCGGTTTTCGCCTGATTAAATCGCACCAGTGTTCCGAACCATTTGCTTTCTTCCGGTGAATGAGAAAGGCCCTGGGAAACTTTCGCGATACTTGCCTGAGAAAGGCGCTTTTCTCCTCGAATTACTCGATAAATGAAGTCGCGAGAGCGAAAACCGATCTTCTGAGACAACACCCGATAGGAATACCACGGCTTTTCGGCCTTCTGCTCGGCGTAGTAATCGGCAAGGTAAGTCCGGTAATCGGTGTATTCGAAAATATTCGGCATGGTGGATCCCTTCTGGATTCTAAGATAGCATGAAATGGGAAGATTGTGGAAGTTTTGTTGCGATGCGCAGGTAATCTGTTGTCCGGCGGACATCATTTGCCCGGGCAGGCAATCGCTGTCGGAGTATGGCCGAACCGACGGACATCCGCCGATTATCTCTTTGTGGAGGCTAATTACTCATATTCCGGATTGCGTTCAATATATTGAATACTGAAAGCCTTCAGCTTGTAGGAGTCGGCTCAGATTGGGAGATCGAAGGATTCAGCGAGGTATCTGATCGAAGGGAAAGACCAAATGAAAAACCCGAGCTGCGCCGGTGCAGGCATGGTGCTGGACCGCAGGATTTTTTCTCTTCGCTGCCGGATG
>CAZEMW010000684.1:0-2505 GCA_964513105.1 uncultured Fibrobacterota bacterium | reverse complement strand
GACAAAAACTAGACCTTTCGCACCACGTCACGAGAAGAATCGCTCAATTTAGGTACCAATCAAAATCACTGGTACCACGTCCCCACATCACTCCCCCAACGACAAATTGCTCAACGGTTCTTCGTTTTGGCGGAAGGTAGATAAGATTCGTCACCCCGACGGCGATTCCGTGGAGTTCACGCTCCGACAGCACGAGCATAACCTCCGGCTGAAGAGCATATGAGCGGCTGAACCGCAGTCGTGGACCGATATGCGGGGAGTCGCTTAGGCCGAAAGCAAGACCAAACTGAGGACCGGATTGAGAGACTGCGGAACAAAGGAGCACAAATACAGAAGAACAGATCATCAGGCAACTTGGTTTCATAGAGGCATTGTCCTTTACACCGAATGAGGGATCGCAAACAGCCGAGATCAATGGAGACAAGCATGATACATTTCCATACCTTGCTCCCCCTTTCCCAGCCATCGAAAAATGGGCGCAGGGAACCGCCCGGCCCTGTACACACCGACGACGGTAGTGAGGGTAAGAAAATCAGTCCCGCTTCAAAACGGCTCCGAAACTCAACGGTGTGGGATACATCAGCGTTACCGCGTACGACGAAACCAGCATTGTGAGAATCGTAACTAATTGAATAAGCTGAGCCGCCGACTCGGTGATTGTGCCCGACATATCGGCAAAAATGGATAAAATCAGCGCGAATTCACTTGTCTGCCCCAGCCGTATTCCCATCTCGCGACTGAAGTGGGTGGATTCTCCCGCAATTTTGAAGCTCAGATAGTAAGCCACCGGTTTTGCGATGAGAAGTATTGCGGCAATAAGT
This sequence comes from uncultured Fibrobacterota bacterium, assembly GCA_964513105.1. Lineage (GTDB taxonomy): Bacteria > Fibrobacterota > Chitinivibrionia > Chitinivibrionales > CAYFVL01 > CAYFVL01. The sequence goes on along the minus strand of CAZEMW010000684.1, from coordinate 1,684 downwards.
GCTGCCGGAAGGAGAATCTCCTCCAGAACCGGAAGGTCAATCCGTGCGCCCAAGGTGAAGAAAAACAGAACAAGGAAGAAATCCCGAAAAAACCTCAATCCTTCAGACAGAAATCGTGAAATCGGGCTGTTGGCCAGACTCACCCCTGCTATGAACGCACCGATCTCATTGCTCAACCCTATGGCGTCCGCGGCAATCGCAATGCCGAAGCACCAGCCCAGAGTGAGAAGAAACAGAACCTCCTGGTAATACTCCACCTGTTTCATCATGCTCCGCAGAATGTATCGTTCAAATATGATGGCTCCGGTGGTCAGCAATGCGCCGAAAAAAAGAGCCCGAACCCAGCCCATCGCCGTGCCGTTTCCTCCTTCTCGAACCAGAAGGATCGCAAACACGGCGAGGATATCCTGAAGAATCAGAACCGCGATGCACACCGAACCCAATCGCTTCTGATGCAGCGTCGTGGTCGGGAGAAGTTTTACGACAAGTATCGTGCTTGAGAACATCATTGCCGCTCCGACAACAACGGAATCTACCACGGAAAACCCGAGCAGGTAAGTGACTTCGGCGGAAATGAGGCAGAACACTACGGCCGTGCCAAGGGTTGGAAGCGCAGTAATTCGAAACAGCTGCAGCAGCCTTCGGGGATGCAGGTTCAATCCCGCCAGGAAGAGGAGAAGCGAAACACCGATGTGAGACACCTGGTCGATAAACCCCACTCGTGGAATAAGACGCAATCCCCACGGGCCGAGAACGATGCCGGCGAGGATATATGCCAGGACAACCGGCTGACGAGCCAATACCGACCCCCAGGCAAAAAACGCGGATACCAGTATGAGCACGGATATGTCGAAAAAGAAATGTTCCTGCATTGTCTTACCAGGTAGAAGTTACAAGACGTGCGAAACCGCAGAACCGATACAGAGCAAAGAACTGCTATCCAGGCTGAACGATTCTCTCATGGAGAATCGCTGAATTCAGGCACTAAATAGTGTCTGTCCGAAAACTACCCATTCGTCGAGTGGAGCGCTGCACACAACGAAGTCGACGCTGAAAAAGGGCACCTCGACCTTTCGGCAAACTCAATGCGGCACTCCACTCGGCGTCCATTTTCGGAGGTTTCCGGACAGACACTAAATATAAAAGCAGGGGCGGAGTATGGCCCCCCCCCAGAGGATGTTTCATACAATTCGACCGGATGCCCCGGTGGGGCCGGCCATCGTTTTATTTTTCCTGAACACCGACCGTCTGGAAAAGGACAGGAAGATATGCCGAAAATAACATTTATGGGTGCTGGAAGTACGATCTTCGCAAAAAGTATCCTTGGTGACATCATGTGCACCGAATCACTGAAGGATTCTCACATTGCGCTCTACGACATCGACGGCACACGGCGTGAGGAATCCAGAGCCATGCTGGAGATACTGAACCGCAATATAAACGAAGATCGCTCAACTATAACGAAGCATCTGGGTGTCGAAAATCGCAAGGAGGCTTTGCGCACTGCCGATTTTGTGGTGAACGCTATCCAGGTCGGCGGCTATGAGCCTTCCACGGTAATTGATTTTGAGATTCCGAAGAAATATGGTCTGCGCCAGACCATCGCCGATACCCTGGGTATCGGCGGCATTTTCCGGTCGCTTCGAACCATTCCCGTGATGCTGGATTTCGCGCGGGATATGGA
>CAZEMW010000683.1:0-2508 GCA_964513105.1 uncultured Fibrobacterota bacterium | reverse complement strand
ATAGTGAGCAGTCACACGAAACCTGAGCGATTTCATTCATACAAACCACTCACACCGTCGGACGTAGAACGTATACATAACGCAAGTCTTGAGGTGCTCTCGGATACTGGATTCGAGGTGCACAATGATCGAGCTTACGAGCTTTTCAAGAAGGTCGCTTCCCACGTAGATTCGGAGAAGCGAGTTGTTCGTCTGAAACCGGAAACCGTGATGGAGATCGTCTCAAAAGCTCCACATACGGTAACTCTCCATGGACGTACACCGGAAAACGATTGTGTCCTCGGTTCGGGAAATGTGTACTATGGTACCGGAGGAACGGCGCTGAACATTCTGGATTATCCCGAACAGACGCGTCGGGAGGCCGATCTGAACGATCTCGTTGATGTCATTCGGATTACCGACAAACTGCCGAATGTGCACGTGATGCTTCTTCCCACCTATCCCAACGAACTACCGGTTGACAAGGTTGACGTAAACCGCTTTTTTGCGGGGTTACTGCATACCTCAAAGCATATTATGGGCGGCGTGTATACCAGTGAGGGCATACGCGAAGTACTGAAGCTTGCATCCACTGTGGCCGGCGGGGAAGACAAACTCCGGGAACGGCCTTTCATTTCCATAATAACCTGCGGTATCAGCCCACTTCGTCTTGACGGAAAATACGGCGAATACATGATTCAGGTTGCCGAAGCGGGCGTACCCGCGGTCGTCCCGGTGGAGCCACTGTGCGGTGCTACTTCACCGATGTCGATTGCCGGAACGCTGGTTATACAGAATAGCGATGCGCTGATAAATGTCATGTTGACCCAACTTGTCAACCCGGGCACCCCCGTGGTGTACGGATGCGTATCGACCTCTACCGATCTGCGCGATGTGGGATACCTCGGCGGACCGGTCGAAAGTGGCCTGATCAATGCGGCTACCGCCCAGATGACCCACTACTACGGACTTCCGTACTATGCGACGGCGGGTATCAGTGATGCGAAAGTACTCGATGCGCAGGTCGGGTACGAATCCGCGGTCAATAATCTTCTCGTGGGAATGGCCGGAGCCGATTTCATTCACGATGCCGCCGGTCTCATGGAATTTGCTATGACGGTCAGTAAGGAGAAACTGGTCATAGACAATGAAATCCTCGGGATGGCACTTCGGGCTATCGACGGGATCAAGGTTGACGACGACCGGTTGGCTCTGGACGTAATTCGCGAAGTTGGCCCGGGGGGGAATTTCCTGACGGCGCGACATACGAGAAAGTATATGCGCAAAGAACACTATGCTCCGCAACTCAGCGATCGAGACAAACGCGGAGTTTGGGAAGAAAACGGGAAGCTGGACACGCCGCAACGAGCTCACCTTCGCGTTCGCGAGATCCTTGGTGCGCAGGCGGAGTGGTTCATTGAGAAAGATCTGGTGGAGAAAATCACCGCCGCACATCCGGATATCGACCGTAGATGTCTCAATTGCGATCGGAGTGAAGCATGATAGTAATCGGAGAACGGGTCAATGCAACCCGCAAATCGATACGAGAAGCCATCGTCTCACGCGATGCAGATACAATCACCTCGGAAATCCGGCTGCAGGATGAGAACGGTGCCGAGTATATCGATCTCAATGCCGGTACCGGTTCGGGTGATATGGATCAGGAAAGCACCGACCTGTGCTGGTTGATCGATATCGCTCTGGAAAGCACTGAAAAGAAGTTCACGCTCGATTCCGCCTCTCCAATGGTTTTGCGCAAGGCCGCCGAGTATCTTGCCGACCGACGAGAATGGATGATTAATTCCATAAAAGCCGAGTCCGACGGCTCCATGGAAAAGGGACTCGATCTGGCCGCCGAACATAAGGTGCCCGTCGTCGCACTCGCCATGGATAAAGACGGGATACCGCGCACAACGCATCGTCGGATGGAAATCTGTTCTTTTATTCATGAAGCCGCCATGATGCGTGGAGTGAAGGAAGAGCAGCTGTTCTTCGATCCGCTGGTGCTTCCGATTTCCGCCGACGTCAACCAGGGGAAGGTTACGTTCGAGACAATAGATAAGATCAAAAAAGAATTTCCCGAAGCGCATGTTACCATGGGGCTGTCAAACGTTTCTCATGGTCTGAAGCAGCGTGGGAAGGTCAATTCGGCGTTTCTGCAGATGGCGATTCTGTGTGGACTCGATTCCGCGATCTGCGATCCGTCGAAACCCGATATCCGACGAGGGATTCTTCTTGGAGAACTCCTGATGGGCCGTGATCGTCACTGCCGTCGGTTCATGCGGGCGCTTCGTTCCGGGGTATTCAGCGACGATAAAGGGGGTGCCGCATGAGCGATACATCCTTTCGAAAAGGTACTCTTGTAGATCCGCTGCAACGCATCGATGCGGAACGCAGAAAGATGATTCATGATGCTTCGGTGTCCATACTCTCCGAACCCGGATTCCTCTGCTTTAACGAACAGGCAGCCGACATTTTTGGATCAAATGGGTGCACGGTAACGCGGGATGAGGCCGAAGGAGCCTGGAA
>CAZEMW010000682.1:0-2510 GCA_964513105.1 uncultured Fibrobacterota bacterium | reverse complement strand
GGCGATCACTGGGCGTGGCGCCCAGGGCACGGTCGAGGGGAAGAATGTAATGGTCGTGGGCCCCGGGTTCCTCGAGGAGAACGGCATGGACTACGACAAAGAAAGTACTGAAAAGCTTTTCAAGGGGGGCAAGACGGTCGTGTTTGTGGTTGCCGACAACACTGTGACCGGTGCCATAGCTCTCTCGGATATTGTGAGAGAAGAATCGAAAGAGGCTGTCGCGCGTCTGAAAAAAATGGGGATTCGGTGCATGATGGTAACGGGAGATAATGAACAGGTGGCCGAATCGGTCGCGCAGGAGCTGGGACTGGATGAGTATTTTGCCGGAGTCGCACCGGATAAAAAAGTGGAGAAAGTGAAGGAAGTGCAGAAACGGAAGATGATCACCGGCATGGTGGGAGACGGTATCAATGATGCTCCGGCACTTGCGCAGGCAGACGTGGGGATCGCCATCGGAGCGGGGACCGATGTCGCCGCCGAAACGGCCGATGTAGTATTGGTAAAGAGTAACCCGATGGACGTGGTCTCAGTCGTATCCCTGTCGAAAGCGACGCATCGCAAGATGCTTCAGAATCTGGCCTGGGCGACCGGCTACAACGTATTCGCCATACCGTTGGCCGCGGGTGTTTTGTATGGTATCGGTATTCTGCTCAGTCCGGCGGTCGGAGCGATTCTGATGTCGGCGAGTACCGTGATAGTTGCCGTGAATGCGCGTTTCATGAAGGTCGATTAAGGGACGGAATGGAACACGAATACGAAGCGGCAAAGGTTCCAGAGATGAAGAAAACTTGACAGAACAATAGCAGGAATGGCGAGAAACAAAAGTACCCAAGTAGAACTAATCATTACCGTTTCGCCTCATGGAGTCTTTAGCCAAAAAGCTGCAACACGCCCCGGGGAATCATATTCGCCTGACTGAGCATTGCCGTCGAGGATTGGGAGAGAATTTGCGCACGAGTAAATTCGGCCGTGGTTTCCGCGTAATCCGCGTCGCGGATCAGGCTCTCACTGTACTGTTGGTTGGCGGCGACGGTATGAAGGTTTGCGAGCGTGTGCTCGAACCGGACTACGTAGGAACCGTACTTCGTTCTGGCCCTGGAGACTGAATCGACTGCATCGGAGAGTTTTGTGATTGCTTCAACCGCACTCTTCTGAGTCGTAAGAGAAGCATCGTCGATTCCGAGGTTCGATGCCGATACGCCGGTCGTGGATATCTCCACCACCGCGGGTCCGTCACCGTAAGCGGCATCGGCCTGGATCTTCAGGTTCGACGTTACGGGTTCAAACTGTACATTGAAATCCGCCGCGGGGAGTCCGCCACCGCCGTTGGATACAACCGAGACTCGGTCACCACCGCCGATCGCTCCGGTATCGGCGTCGGCGAGATTCAGCCCGGCAATGAACGCGCCGCCGTTTGCATTGTAGTCGGCGATAAAATCACTCACCCCACCGGCATAGTTGCCGGATGCGTGCGTCTGTAATGCCCCGTCAAGCGCGTTGCCGCCGTTGTCCTCAAGATGCTGGATTACGTCGGAAAGAGTTTTGCCGCCGTCAAGTCTGCTTTCGAGGTATTTGATTGCTGCGTACGATGTCGCATAGTCTTCACTCGATCCGGTCCAGGCGCCACCGATCGGATTTGCATCGACAAACGCCTGTCCGGTTGCCGCATCCGGATTCGTGCCTACATAGGTTGCGAGTCTTTCATCGGCGCCGTGGATATACTCTGCCATACCTTCGTGAAACCAGGTGGGAAGAGCCCCGGCATCGGTGATCTGATCGCCCATCAGGGCGTGTACCATCTCATGAGCGATTATACGATCACTATGAAATGGAGCCGTACCTCCGCTTTTTTCGGCATCCGTACCGTCAACATAGCCGGGGTCGAAAACGCTGGATGAGGTATCGATGTGGAGTTCGAGGGGCTGCCCCGCTTGTGTAAACGAAACGTACGCCGCGGCACCGGAAATCCCGTTTTCCAGATGCACCGTCAGATCGGCGCCGCTTCCATCGAGGCCATAGTGCAGACCGACCAGGTCCGCGGCATCGCTTAACCAGGTCTGCTGAAGTCCCAGTGTAATTGCATCCGCCAAATCGGAATCAACGGTCGATGAGAGAACTTTTATATCGTTGAACGTAGTGGTTTCGGTGATCCGGTCGACCTCTTCGACCAGGTGCGTGAGTTCCTGGTTCAGGTAGCCTCGTTCGGTTTCGGTCAGTGTGTCGTTGGAGGCCTGGATTGCCAGTTCTCGGGAGCGTTGCAGGATTTCATGAATTCGTTCCAGGCCGCCTTCCCCGACGTTAAGAAGAGAGATCGCGTCCTGCACATTGCGCATGGCCTGAAGGTTACCGCGAACCTGGGAACGGAGGTTTTCGGATATACCCAGCCCGGCGGCGTCGTCCGAAGCTCGATTGATTCGAAGACCGGTCGAGAGACGTTCGATGGAGCGTGACATGTTTCTCTGGATGCGAAACATGGCTCCCTGAGTGATTTTAGCATTGATGTTGTTTGT
>CAZEMW010000681.1:0-2513 GCA_964513105.1 uncultured Fibrobacterota bacterium | reverse complement strand
GAAAAGTACCAGTTGTTTCGCTTGCCGTGAGGTGGCCCGAATGCGCATTTCAGCATTACTGATTCCGGCTGTGCTGATTCTTTGTCTGAATTCCCATGCTGAAAGGGATACGACGGCACTCATTTCCGGATGGACCTTTGTCTTTTCCGATGACGGGGATACGGAGCGCAATCGGCGCTGAATCTGCGAAACAAAAAGGCGGAACTGGCCGGTCCGATAAGCAGTATGCTCACCAATGACTTGAGTGAGGACCACCAGTCACTGTTTCTCACCGCTCATCTCGACACGATTTTCGCCCGAAGAGATTTCATCACCGGCGCGACGGTGTGGGCGTACAATGATTTCATGGCCTACAGCGTGAAACCTCGCACGAGAGATATGCCCTATGGATTGAACAGTTGCGGTCTGGTAACCCGCGACCGCCGGCCGAAGCTTTCGCACTCCGCGATACGGAAGTACTTTCATCACATTGATTCGGTGACATCCGAGGCCGGGGAATAGACGTTGCTTCAGCTTTGATAACCGCTTGAAAACCATTTGTGGTTATCTTCATCCTATTGATTGTTGTAAAACAGTTACGCACGGCAGGTTTTCTGTTCGCTTAATCCGCATTTCCGGCGATTCCCACTTTGACTGAACGGGGACGACAGGATGTCAGAGACGCTTCAGCAAGTTGTTATAGTCCTCATGCGACCCGATCCAGAACCAAATGATGGTATCCTTTTCAACTACACCACACGCCCGCCATCCGATACCCACACGGATTGAGTATAGTGATGGATTTGAGCCAACCGCTCTGAAATTCAGTCCGGGGTGATTCGGGTTCTCTTTCCAGAGTCTATAGTTTTTGCGGGCAGTTCGCTTAATCCGTTCCGGCAGCTTTTCAAAGCAATGGCGGAAATCAGTGGTCAAGTGAGAATTCATAACTCATCCATGCCCTGTTCATCCGTTTTGCCGGATCGATACTCCTTTAGTGCCTTTTCCGCGACGATCCTTAGTTTGTCCGAAGAATTATCAAGCGTCTTGTTCCACTGTTTTTCCCATTCAATTTCCTCAAGTAATTCTTCCGCCAGGGCATCCTGAATTGAATCAGGCAAAGATGCTGCTTTTTGGAATGCTTGATTCAGCAAAGAAGTCATAATCGCCTCCCAGTATGAGTCTCTTATCCAATATACCGCATAATCACAGGTTGTGGGAATGCAAATCTTGATCCGTGATCCGGAACCTTTGTTTCTCAACGGTTGATCATGCCCGTACGACCGCGTGCACTTTGAAATCTATCTCAAAACCACCAACTTGCCAAACAAACCAGCGGCACACACCAGGTCGAGATCAAGTTTGCATGAGAAAGGCCCGTGGGGAGGGATTAATCCGTTATCGAATCCCCGTAAGTCGACCGCTGCAATACCCTCATCACCGCGCAGGCCCAGAGCCCCGAAAACAACCTCCCGCGAACGTGAGAGAACTTCGATTTGCCGGTCAACCGAGGCCGGTGAGTCACCGGGATCTGCCGTATCGATCCCCCGTAGAGCCGTATAAGCATCGGATAGAAATAGTGCGCATTTCCTTTGAACAGGGGAGTGAGGTGAACCAGGAGCGGTACGTGCGATGAGCGAAACGCTCTGAGTGCGCATCCCGCATCTCTGATATCGTCTCCGGTAACTCTCCTGCGGAATGCGTTCGCGACGACCGATATGCCTCTTGTCGGCAACGAATCCCGACGTTCTATGCGATACCCGCAGACCATATCGTACCCCGAAAGAGCATGCAGGAGATTGGGGATTTGTTCGGGTGGGTTCTGCAGGTCACCATCGAGGGTAACAATCACCGATCCCGAGGCTCTCATGAATCCGTGGGCAAGTGCAAGGTCTTTGCCCCGGTCGTGTCGAAGGCTGAAAGACTCGATTCGTTTATCTTTGCGGCTGATTTCGGCAAGATTGTCGACCGTCCCGTCCGTTGAATGATCGTCTACGATGATCAATTCCCAGCGACGGTACTTCTCCATTGCGGAACGGATGCCCCGGACAAGTGGCTCCACGGCGGATTCTTCGTTGCGAACTGGTATTATGATTGAGTATTCGGGGGTTTTCACGACAGAATCTTTCGCTTGGGATCTGAATTTGGTTTTTCATGAAAAATAAGTGTGGGGTAATTGCTGAAACCGAGGAGATCGTTCAATGCATTTCTTTATAGCTTATAGAACTCTTCCAGGGCGGGGGTGTCATCAGTGCGCAAATCGAATTTTGGTTTTCTTTTACCGGGCATGCGGTCAGTGCGGTCTCTGTCTATTGGGGAATGAACGGTAGTAGCAGTTTATGCGCTTCGCGGAAGTGACCTCACCCCCTCGGTCCCCCTCTCCGACGCGGAGAAGGGGAAGTCTTATGGGGAGGAAACTCTGGTATCAGGGGATTCTTTGGAAGATGCATGCAGTTATGCCGCGCCTCTCGGGCTTTCGAGTCTGCTCGACTGGTGCAAACATGACGCCGTAGCAATTTGGGATTTCGGACTGGAAT
>CAZEMW010000680.1:0-2518 GCA_964513105.1 uncultured Fibrobacterota bacterium | reverse complement strand
GTCCTGGGGGGCGATGCCCGGTTTGCTGCGGGGCACCTTCAAGGACATTGGGACACGCAGCAGTTGATCACCGTTCCGGTATCATCCCTGAATAACTTTTCTTCGCGATTGCTTGAAATGTCAAGTGATCAAATTGTGCGAAAATATCACTTGTCGTATCCGGAGTCCGACACGGTCGGTCCCGCGCTTCTTGCCTATGTGCGTATCGCGAATGCGTTACGGGTCCGCACTCTGTATGTCTCGCCGTCGACCATGCGGGAAGGAATCCTTCGAGAGATGGCGGCCGGGGAGTCCTGGAGTGAAACGTATCAAAAACAGGTCGTGCAATCCGCACTCGAGATCGGACGACGATACTCATTCGACCGAGATCTTGCCGAGCATATTGCCGATATCTGTGTCGTCCTTTTCAGAAGCCTTCGGGAGTATCACCACCTGGACAGCCGATACGAATTGATTCTTCATGTGGCGGCACTCCTGCATAAAATCGGGTATTTCGTCAACAGTCGAAGTCACCACAAACACTCGATGTATCTTATCCGAAACAGCAATATTTTCGGGCTGAGTACCAAGGACCTTCTGCTCACCGCACTGACGGCGCGGTATTATCGAAAAGCAATGCCGACATCCACCCACGAGGGGTACCGGATGCTCAGTCTGGACAAACGTATGGTCGTTGCCAAGCTTGCCGCAATTCTGCGGATAGCCGATGCACTGGAAAACAGCGCCGACCACAGGATACCGTCCATCGAGATCGATATAGGCGGACAAACCATGTATATACTCGTGCACGGAATAGACGACTTGACGGTACAGGATCTCGCATTGCAGGATCGCAAGGAGTTGTTTCAGAGAGTCTACGGCCTCGATGTCGAACTGAAAACCGCCGTGATGTATCCCGGGGAATCGTCCCCGGGGTAAGTCGCCGAAGCCGGAAAAACCGAGTCCGGGGAATGTGCTCGTTGGGAATTGGAGCCGCCAAGGCCGAAAAGCTGTACGGCACTGTTGAAAAGATCCGATCGCCCCGACAGGGATTTCAGAGGGCGGTCGACCTATATGGAAAGCGAAAAGCCCATGTCGTATCAGAAATCGAATTATATCAATCGTGAGCTGAGTTGGCTTGAGTTCAACCAGAGAGTGCTCGATCAGGCATTCGATCGTCATACGCCGTTGCTCGAACGGCTGAAGTTTCTAAGTATTACCGGTTCAAACCTGGACGAGTTCTTCATGGTTCGGGTCGGTGGGCTGCGCGTGCTGGAGATGGAAGGGATCGGCAAGGAAGGTATTTCAGGGTTGCCGCCGAAACGTCAGTTGGCTCTGATAGAATCCCGTGTGCGCAAAATGGTCGCCGACCAGGATAAGGTGTTCCTTCAGCAGCTCGATCCCAAACTTATCCGTGAGGGAATTCGACGCCTTACTCCTTCGAAAATCGATGAACGCTCGCGATCTCTGCTCGAGCGCAAGTTCGACAGCGAAATTGCTCCGGTCATTACACCCGTTGCCGTTGAGCACGGCCGAAAAAATCCATTGCTCCGAAATCTCGAGCTTCATGTGGCGGTGAGACTTAAGCCTCGGGAACAGCGTCTGAAACCGCGATATGCGGTAATTCCTCTGGGAATGAGTGTCAACCGTATCGTGCACATACCCGATGAAAAGCACTACACGTATGCGCTGGTCGAAGATGTGGTGAAAATGTTTGCGGCTCGTCTGTTTCCCGAGGAGGATATCGCCGAGATCGCGCCGTTTCGCATTACCCGAAACGCGGATCTCGAGGTGCGCGAGGATTCCGCCGCCGATCTTCTTGCCGCAATGGAAAACATCCTCGATGCGCGCAAGTACGGAAACTGTGTACGCCTTGAGGTCGCAAAAGGCGCATCCCGCACGCTTGTACGGTTTCTCCAGCAGGCGCTCGAGGTTCGGGATACGCACACCTTCGAACCGGCCGCTCCGCTGCGCATTTCCGATTTCATGCAGTTGAGTTTGCTTGGCGGGTACAAAAAACTGGTAAACGAACCCTGGATTCCGCAACCCACGATCGGGTTGGACGCAAAAACCGATATGTTTGCGCTCATAGCCCGGGAAAACCTCCTGCTCTATCACCCCTACGAGAGTTTCGAGCCGGTAGTCAGGTTTGTAGAGCAGGCCGCGGATGATCCGGGGGTCCTTGCGATAAAGCAGATTCTGTACCGAACGAGCAAACGCAGCCCGATTATTGCGGCTTTGAAACGTGCGGCCCAAAACGGAAAATATGTTACCGTACTGGTTGAATTGAAGGCGCGATTTGATGAAGCCCGCAACATCGAGTGGGCTCGTGAGCTCGAGCAGGAAGGCGTGCAGGTGGTGTATGGGGTGAAGAATCTGAAAACCCATGCAAAAACCTGTATCGTAGTGCGAAAAGAGAAACAGGGGATCGTGCGATACGTGCATTTCGGCACGGGCAATTATAACGAGAGCACGGCGCGTCTGTATACCGATATCAGCTACCTGACCAGCGATCCGCTTCTCGGCGCCGATGCATCCG
>CAZEMW010000679.1:0-2526 GCA_964513105.1 uncultured Fibrobacterota bacterium | reverse complement strand
GTGACAACGTTGACAGATTGGAACGAACATGCATGTATAGCCTCCATGGACTGCGTATGGTTCTGGGTTGCCGAGATCTGCGAGTACCCACGGTTTAGCGCGCAATTACGAATTTCCGGTGAAGTTCTTTACCATCGAGACGAGCCAGGCAGAAGTACATGCCGGCCGCGAGGGCACGGCCACTCAAGGGCATCTGAAAGTAGCCGGGTCCCGAATGGGTCGCTTCCGAAGAAGTCAGCAGATTCCCACGTGCATCGAACAGCCTGAACGATACCCTCCCCCCCTTTACGGTGGCGTACTCAAGGACCGGCGCACGGCCCGGAGCCGTAACCGCGGTTATCGAGGTATAACGGGGTTTCGGCGGTACCTGATGGACGACCGGACTGCCGGCCGGAATCATCACTTTGTCCCGAGGGCTGTAAAGCCCGAAATCACGATTGCAGGAAACCTGCCACAAATGCTCTCCCGGTTTCAGATCTACCAGAGGTACAAATGATGTATCTACGGTATGTATAACCAGCAACGGTTCATTTGCTCCGCCTCCGTGCGGACCCCATACCTGAATTCGGTATTCGTGGGCGCCTTCAACCGGATGCCAGCGAAAACGGGGCTTGCGGGTCGAAACCTCCTCTCCATTAAACCGAATAAGAACGGGAATTGAGTCCGGCAAAACGGTGAAACTCTGTATCGGTGAATACTGTTCGGAAAGATCTGATTTTACTTTCCAGTAGATCTTCCCTTCCGGAAAGGCAACCGTGGTCTGAAAGACAGTATCGGTGGTTGGGATCGAGATGAGAGGGTCTCCAAAACCCCGATCCGTTCCCACCAGCAGCCGATACTGCTCCGCTCCATCAACAGAATGCCAGCGAAGCGGTGTCGTCACATCGTTTGTAGGATTGGGAATCACCGCAATGGGAACGGGTATACCTTCCGTGGATTCAATCTCCAGTCGGCAGGGATCTGAAGGTCCATTTCCGTTGAAGGCCCCAACGCGCCAGAAATAAACTCCGGGACTCATATTCATCGCCGAACGGAATACAGTGTCTTTCGCCAGGGCAGTCATAGGATCTGTGAACTCTTCGTTTGTATCGATTTCTACTCGATACGTCGGGCTATACATATTTGACCACGTAAGGTGGAGTATTCCTTCAGTGTAGCCGGATTGCGAGCAGTATGCCTGAATTGTCGGCTCCCGGAATATGTGTACCATGACCGAATCCCCCGTATAGGGACGATCAATTGAACTGATTCTAAGAAAGCACGGAAGATCCTTGATTTTCGGTACATCCCAAAGGTATTCGCCCGACTCGGCCGGGACATCGGCGATATGATTCCAGTTGTTTTCCGCCTCCACTTGGTATTCAATCCGCACTTGGCCGTCGATAGGTTCCGCGGCTTCCCACCTGAGTAAGCACTGCGTGCCGGACTTAAGAGTTGTTTCCGGTCCTGGTGCGGTGAACCTTAACGCACCCATGCCCATAATGGTAAACGTACCACTGACATGCCTGTTGTATCCGGCATATACCACAATCTGCGCCCGGTCGGAACCCAGAAGCTCGTGGGGAATCATGAACTCGGCGGTTCCCGTGTTCCGGTAGGCCTCAGTTAGGTCTTCGATGTTCTTTTTGTCGATCGGCCTGCAACCTCGCAGTAAGATCATGACGGAATCAAGGCCATAGCTGTTCGCGGGCCATTTCACCTTTACCACGGTGCCGGGTAGCAAGGTGTCACCTGCGGTCGGGTATGGCAATGAGGTAAGAAATCCAAAGTAATCACCACCGGTGTAGACAGGACGATCCTTTCCGACAGAGGTTACTCGAATTTCATACTTCCGGTCGAGCTTCAAACCCTCGGGGACCCAGCTGATCGATCCCTCCCGACCCACCGAGTCGGCGATGACTCTGTCCAAGGCATCATTGCAGTACAGCTCTATCCGGCAGTTGGTCGCGGGCAGTTCGCTTTTCCAGCGAATAGTCACGGATCCGGTGTCGTAGTCTATGCGGTTTGGAAGGAGGCTGACTTTCACATACTCCCGATACGGCCCTCTCGGATACAGCTGGAATTGATCACTGACGCCGACGGAGGTCCATTCCGAGGTGCCCCAGATGCGAATCTGGTACTTTGTGTTCTCGTGATATTCCTTCTTCGGCATCCACACGTACTCACCATCATTCTCAGTGTGTGCCACAATGGTATCGAGAAAGGTGCCGTAGGCCAGGAGTTCGATTCGGACACTGTCACCGACAGCACCGTGGCCGGTCCATTCAATAGGCACCGGCTGTGACGAGGAGTAGCGTTCGTCTTTTTCAGGAGATGTCACCTCAATGTGCGGGGTTGTTACGACCGTGAATGGCTCACTATATCCATAGATAGTGGAATCCGGCTCAACCAGGACCTTGACTTGGTAGGAGTCGGCGGCTTTTATTGCGGGTGGTACTACCCACCCATAGGTGCCGTTATGATTGTGGGTGGAGTCGATATGCTGTTCGTATGCGTTCGCGCGGTACAACTGGATGACAACGGGAA
>CAZEMW010000678.1:0-2527 GCA_964513105.1 uncultured Fibrobacterota bacterium | reverse complement strand
CCGCGCCCCTGTCGACTCTCCACTCGAAACACCTCCCGCTCGTCGAGAGATCGTCCCCACCGGACTCTCATTTGAAATTCCTCGCGGATACGAGGTTCAGATACGCCCCCGAAGCGGCTTGGCTGCAAAACATGGAATCACCGTTCTCAATTCCCCGGGAACTATCGATGCCGACTATCGTGGGGAGATCAAGATCATTCTTATCAACCTGGGAGCCGAAGCATTCGTCATCCGGCGGGGTGACAGAATTGCACAGGCGGTACCCGCGGCAGTCGCTGCCGCTCTGCGGTTTGAAGAAGTCGAAATGATTGATCGAACCGAGCGCGGAGCCGGCGGATTCGGTCATACCGGTGTTTGAGAGATCGTCTCGGACTCAGTAGCCGAAGTGGTGCTGCTCGAGGTGGAAAAGGAAGATACGGCGATATGGATTGGAAACTCTTTTTCGCAACGTTTGGCCTGATTTTCCTGGCTGAGCTGGGGGACAAAACGCAGTTGGCTTCAATGGCGGCTTCAGCGGGAACGAAATCTCCTCTGTCGGTATTCCTGGGGGCTTCACTTGCTCTGGTCTTCTCAACGCTCGTGGCCATTCTCTTCGGCTCTACTCTTCAGAGATTTGTTCCACAACACGTTCTCCGAGGAGGAGCCGCAATCCTGTTTTTTCTCTTCGGTACCATTCTACTGGTTAGCGCATTCCGTGTCAAAGCACAGGCTGCGGCCGAAATTCCGGCCGGGAAAGGTGTTGTCGCCCCTTCCAGGGGATTGTCACGTATTGTCATAGATGCCGCCATAGAATTTGAGCGGTCCACGGTAGAAGACTATGAATCACTGGCGGAAAAAGCGGATGCGGCCGAGCTCGGAGACCTGTTCAGACATCTGGCCGACGAAGAGAAGGAGCACATTGCGCACCTTCGGCAGCTCACGGTCGAACACAAGGAACAGGCCGCACCGGAAGCGCATGTAACGCAGCCATTCCCTCCAAAACCCAAAATACCCCATGAGGGAAATATTGAGGCCGCGGTGGACAAAGCCATACAGCACGAAAAAGCTACTGCCGGTTTCTATTCGGAACTGGCCCGATTTGCCCGACTGTCATCCGTGCAAAAAACACTGGAGCAGTTGGCTCGCGAAGAGATGTCACACGTTGCACATCTCGAAGAGCTCAAGTCTGAAGGAAGGGCAACGATCGGGTAACCGGTACCTCGACTCCGCTCGGTAACCGGATGACCCGACTCAGCTCGGTAAACGGATGACCCGACTCAGCTCGGTAAACGGATGACCCGACTCAGCTCGGTAACCGGATGACCCGACTCAGCTCGGTAACCGGATGTCCCGACTCCAATCGGTAACCGGAAACGCCGACAGGTGGCATAGAAAGACACGAAAGCCGGACAGTATCCGGCGAAAGGAAGTAGATATATGGCTCGTTACAAAGGCAAAGCGCTCCTTCCCGGAGCATTCTTCTCCAAACATGTTCTTCCCCAGGTCGTCCGACGGCCCGATTACTATTTCATGTTTCGTCATGCATTCCGCAAGTACCTTGTTCCCAAGGACCCGGATCGAGACATTCCGGTTGGGCAGATCTCGCTTAGAGTCAATGAAGTGTGCAACCTTCGGTGCTCATCATGCGGACAGTGGGGTGAAAACGGACATCTTCGTGCAAAACTGGAAGCCGGGGAACGACTTGAACAGCTCGATTTCGACGTAGTGAAAAGAATCATCTTCGAAACCCGTCGCGACAAGCCGGTCTACTACATCTGGGGCGGTGAACCGACGATGTGGAAGCCCTTGCTCCCACTCTTCGAAGAACTCGCCCGACACAAACTGCACGGCTCCATCGTTTCCAATTCCCAGGCGCTTGAGCCCATAATCGAAGACCTGATTGACACCGGAGCATTGGACGTTCTTTTCCTTAGCCTTGACGGATGGGATTCGGAATCACAAAACCTCATGCGGTCCCCCGCCGGAAAGAAGTCGGACAATTTTGAGCGAACGATGGCCGTCATCGACCGTATCGAAGAAATCAAGCTTCGCAAAGGCCTCAAATACCCGCTCGTTATGCCGATCACGGTTATTTCCAACCATAACTACATGCACCTCGCGGAGATCCATCGACTGGTTCTGGACAAGACACAGCTTCATCCCTACTATTACGGATGGTTCATTACTCCGGAGCGAGCCGAACTTCACGAGCAGGTGTTCGAAGATCGGTTCGGCTATCCGGCCAGAAACCATCGAGGGTATCTCAAATCCTGTTTCAACGATGTTGATCCCAAAGTCACTGCCGAGCAGGTCGCCGAGGTCATTCGGATATCCAAAGGACGCAACTCAGTTCCCCAGTTTCTTCCCGATATTACCAAAGAAGCCGACATTCGCAAGTATTACGAGGACCACACCTGGGATTGCGGATATCCCAAGTGTGAGAGTATCTACTACATTGCGGAGATATCTCCCGACGGACGCGTAACCCCCTGCCGGGACTACCAGGACTACAACTGGCAGTCGGTTTCCCATTACTCCATCGATTTCC
>CAZEMW010000677.1:0-2528 GCA_964513105.1 uncultured Fibrobacterota bacterium | reverse complement strand
GATGTATGATCGGGACTCACTTCGGCACTTCGGCAAGCTCAGCACAACGCAAGCTTACTTCGGCAGGCTCAGTGCATCGCAGCGCGCCGCAGTGCATCGCAGCACGGGTTTTTGCGTGTTATTTGTCAGACAAAGGAATTCTCTGTTCGGTGGCTGATCCTGGCCGAAGTCTGATCTTTATTCTTTGATCTTTGATCCGGTTACCGAGAGAAGCCGAGGTATCCGGCTATGCCGGCCCAGGGATGGTGGAAAAGCAAGGCTCCCACCGACCGCCGAACCAACACGGAAATCAAGAGTCGATCAGAGTAGGAATCCCAATGTCGTACTAATGCTTCCAGGTCGACCGCGAGGATGGGGGTAAAAAGCTCTGAAAGTGCATCTTGCGCAGGTGTTGAATGGCTGAACGGTCCAATACATCGTATGCCCGGCGCACCTGAATCTATCTGCCACGCCTTCCACTCATCAGTACGGGGCGATAGAGTTCCAGATTTTCAATTATTCGGAGTGATCCCCGTGCAACGCATGTCAATGGTTCATCGATGACATTGACCGGCAGATTCGTCTCCTGCCGAAGCCGTTCATCGAGACCGCGTAGCATCGAACTCCCGCCGGTCATTATAATTCCTTTGTCGAGAATGTCGGCCGAAAGTTCGGGAGGAGTCTGCTCAAGAGCCTGTTTTACCGCTTCGACTATTGTAGAGATCGGTTCGTTGAGAGCATCACGGATTTCCGTAGATGTGATACGGAGAGTCTTAGGGATGCCCGCAACAAGATCTCGCCCTTTCACCTCCATCTCAAGTTCGTCCTCGAGAGGAAACGCCGATCCGATTCGGATTTTGATCTGTTCGGCGGTGGTCTCCCCGACCAGGAGGTTGTAGGTCTTTTTCAGATAGGATACGATGGCTTCGTCCATTTCATCGCCACCGATTCTGACCGACATGTCGCACACCATTCCGGAGAGCGCAATAACCGCAATTTCGGCGGTCCCTCCACCAATATCTATTACCATGTTTCCCGATGGCTCATTGACCGGAATACCCATTCCTATCGCGGAGGCCATGGGCTCGGCAACGAGGTACACTTCTCTGACACCCGCCGATTCGGCGGAATCGATTACGGCGCGTTTTTCGACTTCGGTAATGCCGGAAGGAACCCCGATTACCGCACGTGGACGAAAAAAAGTGGGGTATTTTTGGACTTTCCGGATGAAATACTTCAGCATGTGCTCGACCAGATCAAAATCGGCAATCACGCCGTCTTTCATTGGCCGAATAGCTTCTATCTCTCCCGGCGTTCGACCAAGCATCCTCTTGGCCTCGAGACCAATCGCCTTGACTCCCTTTGTGGCCTTATCCAGTGCGACCACCGAAGGCTCGTCGATAAGGAGTCCTCTTCCTCGAACGTACACGAGTGTATTTGCAGTACCCAGATCGATTCCCAGGTCATTTGTCAGCATGTTGAATAGCGGCATATGCAACCCTAGCCAAGAGTCGAAAAGTTAAATCCGAGCACCTCGTCTCATTAAAGGACGAAGATGCAATCGGTCTTGAAATTCGGTACCGGTGGTTCCCGACGGGTGACGTCTGGTAAATCTCTCTAAATCAAAAGAATATACTAATTCAGCCGTCGGAGAAAAAGGACTTTCCGCCACAATTATATAGTATGTATTCGCATAAAAACCAGGGGATTGTGAGGGTATGGTGAGAAAATACGAGAAAAGTTCGGCGCAGGAGCGTAAAAACCTGCCTCTTGCAGGGGTGCTTCCGCTCAGGGTTCGACTGAATGCACGAACTCGAGTATGTTCTTCGCCGGGTTATGTCGGCGGCCCGAATGCGTTATTCTACCGCGTCTTCGGAATCTCCGTCGGCTTTGTCCCCCGCGCCATTCTGTTCACCTGCTTCTTCATCTGCTTCTTCATCTGAAGACTCGGCCGATTCAATTACCGCTTCGGATGATGAATTGTCCCGGGGTTCGGAGACGGGGTCCTGAGCCGTGGGAGAGAGGTTCACCGGCACCTCTTCAGTCGACTCCGACGATTTTTCCTCAACCGGTGAGTCATTTTCCTCCGGCTCCTCGGAGGGGGGCAGGCCCAGGTCCAGATTCGGAGTTTCGGTTTCCGGTACCGGATCCGAATCCATTTCCGTGGCGGATTCGGTTGCGGTGTTGTTTGCTTCATTGGACTTTTTGGTTTCTGGTGATACCTTTGTTTCTTCGGCAGGCGAGATTATGAGGGTGTTGGTGTCGCGCGGTTTTTTGACATTTTTCTTCTCAGGGGTGTTGTCCCGCGGTGAATACGTGAGGGCGGCAAGAAATTTGACCTCCGCATCATCAACAAGTCGCGGCACAACAAACGATAGATCAACCCCGAGTGGCGCGATATCCAATCCGAGCCCAAGATTTATGAGTTCGGTTTCCATGAACAACTTCTTTCCCATTCGTATCGCAAGGGGAGCTACAGGGCGGACTTCCACCCCGAGTGGAACCATGAATTTGTTTCCCGGTGTTCTGAGTATCACGTCCGCCGCAAT
>CAZEMW010000676.1:0-2533 GCA_964513105.1 uncultured Fibrobacterota bacterium | reverse complement strand
TATGGATAAAGCGGATAGAATACGGTCTTGCTATCTTCATGCATGCCTGAAATATGTGAACAGAAGTTTCCTCACTAATGCTAGTTTGCGGGAACGGTGGGGTATAGAAGAGAAAAACAAGGCTATTGTATCCCGCTACATCCGGGAAGCTCTTGAGGAGGCGGCAATCAGGCCATATGATGAAGAAGCGGCCAGGAAAATGATGAAATATGTACCCTATTGGGTTCATGGCTGATTTCATTGATGGGTAATTGATGGGGCTACTAGACAGGCACAATATATGCCAATGCCAAGGGTGGCAAATACAATATATAGTATATTTGGCCGGTTAATTTGATTGATGGTTGTTTGATGGAGACCGGAAAATGAGTCTGACCGTGAATGAAAAACTCGCACCGGTGGCGCGAGTTTTCGATGCGATGGATAAAAGCTACCCGCCGGGTAAGCGAATTGGCCCTTGAAGGAAAAGGGCACTCACTGGGTGACGAATTGCTGGGGCGCACGACTGTGTGCACATTGCCCAGCGAAGAGATGCTGGCGGCGGAGGTTATGCGGGAGTGGCGGTTGATTGAGAATTTGCGGGAGGGTGAGGCGTGTTAATAGGAAGAATCTAGCGGGGTTGAGCTATGGAAAGCAGGTGGAGAGATACAACTTTGGGTTCTATACTCGACCTGAAGCGTGGCTATGATCTGCCGAAAAGTAAGAGTGAACCCGGTACCGTACCAATCATCTCCTCTTCAGGAAAGAGTGACACCCATTCTGAAGCCAAGGTGAGGGGTCCTGGCGTGGTAACCGGCAGATACGGAACTATTGGACAAGTGTTCTTCAGTGAAGACGATTTTTGGGTAAATTCGAGTTTCTCAAAAGAAGTTTTGACAGCCGAGTAGTGTGAAAAAGCGTCACGGACGACCCTCTTCGTATCTTGAAGTTTCCACACCAAAAGAACGAGGAGGTGCCCGTGACTACCCTTAAATTACTAGGTCGGCTGCTTCGATTGCGAAAAATTGTCAGGATCAGGCGATATGCCTTCAAGAGCTGGGGCAAAGAACTTCATCTATGGGTTCGTCCATAGAAGAACGGCTGCTTGTGCCCCAAGTGCCGCCGTCGCTGTCGGATTGTGCGCACCCAGACCGAAGAATTCTATAAGAGTAAATAGGAAAGATGCAGGATTCACGGACCACAACACAAGTGAAGAGGAAGATCAGGAGTATTGGTCCAAGGCGTCAATTGAGGATAAGGCTCAAATGATAACATATTTGAGGGAGTGCTACTATGGCCCAGAAGCGACTACCAGACGACTTCAGAGATTTTTTGCATTTGTTAAACAGGCATAAAGTCAAGTATTTGCTTCTTGGAGGCTGGGCAGTTGGTATCCATGGGGCACCCCGGCCCCCAAATCCTGTCAACAGTATTGAGACACCGTTTGTTCTTGTTCAGGCTCACTTCCTTCACCGGCTGTTTTCTCACCATCTCAAGGTTTTCATGACTCCTTTGTTTTTATACATATTGGAGAAACTGTTGATTGCAGGAAATGGCGGGTTAAATGAGAAGGAAACTGCTTGCGGTAAAACGTGTACCGCGTAGCGGTCGATTTCGGTTACCGCAGACGAACACGTGTCGGCTCTCGGTGTAGAAAGGGTCCGGATAAGAGGCGACAAAACAACAAGGAAGAGTTCTATATGGCGACGAACAATAGCATCAAAGGACGAAAGGTTCTCGCGGGGATATTCCGAAAGGCTTTGGAATTGAATTCAAATGAAATAGAAATTGAATACAAGAATGGTTATGAAGAGATTTTCGCATATCGCAATAATTTCGGCGCAGGTATTGGAAATCTCAAATCAAACACAGAAGAAGCAGAGATGCTAAGAAGCTTATTGTACGGAGCCCAAAAAACAACGACGATTGTTGATAATGCCGACAGATTTCAGTTTTCTGTTAAGATTGAGGAAGATTTTGGCGAAGATACATTTCACATCCGTTTTAAGAAGGTAACTTGAACCTAAAATCGTCGATTCTTTGACGAATTGATTGTGTACTTTCTGGTTCGACTCTTCTCATGCCGAAAAGTACCTCGAAACGGTCAGGTGAATGCTGTTTGCCGGCTGCTGCTTGACCCATGGGTCTGTTTGAGACTATCGTACCTGTAACAGCCGGTCATGTGGGTAAGGCAGCCCTTCGGCCCCACGGCTTTGCTCTTCGGGATGTACGAAGGACCGGCGCCTTATGTGCACGAGCACCAATGCGGACATTCGGGCCATGCAGAAGACCGCTGCTCCACAGATCGCCAAAATTGGGAAATGTAAAATTTTGACCGGCTGGGAAAGTGGCGATGGGTTGCGGCTGAAATTGTTGGCAGCCGTGTAACGATACAAAGCGTTACTACTGGGCCAACGTCCGTCCCAGAGTCCCTGCTCACAGAGCTTTTGCAGCAAACGTTTGACTGTTAGATCCGGATGAGCCTCGCGAAAGGCTTCAAGCGCCTCAATGAACGTCAAGGGCGCGGGTGTTCGCCCGTTGTCTTTGCGGACTT
>CAZEMW010000675.1:0-2540 GCA_964513105.1 uncultured Fibrobacterota bacterium | reverse complement strand
TCGGAAACCACCCGCGAGTAGTCGATTCCGATTCCGACACCGACACCGATTCGGATTCGGATTCGGACTCGGAAACCACCCGCGAGTAGTCGATTCCGACACCGACACCGACACCGATTCGGACTCGGACTCGGATTCGGACTCGGATTCGGACTCGGACTCGGACTCGGACTCGGATTCGGACTACGGTCAGGGAAACCGACACCGAGTCCGACTGCAACAGCCGTAAAAAACGGAGTCGGATCTCCGGTTTTTCAGATTTCATACGGGGATCACGCCGAATCTGTGGTGGTCCGTTTTTTTTTGTATGTCATTTCATTGGAACATATATACATTAAATAGTGCCTGTCCGAAAACCTCCGTTCATCGATCGGAGTCGAGATGCGACGTACTGAGCGCAGCCGACGTGAACCCCCTGTTTCCGGCCGAACGGGCACCTTCCCGATTCAAATCGGGACTCCGCGTCCGTTTTCGAGGGTTTTCGGACAGGCACTAAAAAATAGAGAGACTTCATTCTCGATCCCTTCCCGTACATGTCGATGCTCCGTTCACCGGTTTTCCTGGAGGAAGCATGAAAAGTTACGGCGTTCCAATCGCGATACTGCTGTCCCTTGTAAGCATGACATCGTCTCAGACTCGGGTCTATCAGTACGGCTCCAATCCGTATTTGTCCACGGAACTCTATCCGCAGGACTACTCACTTCTACCGGCGAATCGGTTGAGTTTTTTTCCATCCTATCGTCAGGATCCCTGGTGGGGTGATGTCGATGAGCCGGGGAATAAGCCGAAACCGACGTATACCACAACCGGGGCAACGGTGGTCGACGGGAATGCATCATTTGAGCATAGCGGAAAGATTCATACCTCGGCTAATGATTTGGGGTATCGGTATGCGTTGCCGAAAAGCTGGATGATGGATCTGGAGGTCGATTACATTGTTGATGCGCTGAGAGATGATGCCGAGGGCCAGTTGAGCGATGATGTGAATGGTGGCTTTATCCCGTTTGAGTACTCTCTGGGCCACACTGTGAATACATTTGCCATTCAGGCGGCCTTTGCGGGGAGGCTTCTGGATATACCGGTTGGATTAGTTGTGGGAGGAGGAGTGCGCAATACCGTTTCCCTGGATCAGGATCTTATCTATGAAACGGCGAACGGGACCGGCTCCAGCGATCGGATGCTGTGGGGATGGTCCACGAGTGGGTGCAATCACATTTTTGAGTCTCGTAGCGCCGAGGGGGACGCATATTTCCAGAATCGCTACACACAGGGCCCGCAGTACGATATCGGGTTTCAGATTGGAGCGTCATTACCACGGTTGCGGTTTGGCGGTAAGCTCGACTACCGAACGGCAAACAGTGAAGAGTACAGGTGGAACGCCGATACTACCGCAATCACGGTTATTGATCAGCACTTTCGCGGCGAGTACGTTCAGAATAACTGGATGAGACGGAGTCGGGCGACGTTGGCGGAATTGGTGGGCAACCTGGTTCTTCGTGAGGGGGCTCGGTATTCGTTGAATGCGTTCATGAAACTGGGATTTGACGGCGGATCGGCCGTGCGTGTCTTGAAAGACAATCCGAACGCAGAGGGTAGCGGATCAAACGAGTTTCGCTCCCTGAATTTGGAAATTGATCCAAATGTGAATCTGAAGCTGGGAGAAGAGTTCCACTATATCGACCTGGCGTTGGTCGTTGCGTATGCCTACACACGATATAATAGGTACGTAGATCGATGGGTCGGCGGAGGGCGCGTGGAAACCTATGCCCGGGGGAGCGTGCCCGAGGATGACGAAGATGCCTGGGAGAGTTTTTCGTATGCCAATCGGAATGCGTTCGATGTTGGTCTTGATTTGAGTTCGATGTTTCCTCTTATAGATCGTGGCCCGCATCATCTTGCATGGGGATTGATGCTGTTTGCCGGTACCGAGTTTGTGGGGACCACGAAGTACTACGGTGATTCCGAGGTGAACGGATCGGATCTCAGTTTCTCTCTCCATAATCGGCGAGAGAATTTTGATCGGGTCATTACATTCAATTCTCGATTGATGCTCCAGTATGCTCACGGTCCGCTTATGCTTCGTCTGGATGCCACCGAGCCGGTCCTGCAGTCTCTGATTTCCCGCACGAAGATTACCGATGCCGACGGAAAAAATGAGCTGTATGAAAGGGAGGCGGCCCCGCTCTGGTCGTCACCCCAAGGCATGAGGATCGGGTTGTATATGTCGTACGAAATGTTGTTCCCATTTCTGAAGAGTTATCGCTAAGGCGGAGGAGTACTGCAAACAATGAAAAAAGCTGCGCAACTCAGCCTGTTTCTTTTTCTGTTGGCGGGAACTCTCTGTGCCCGGGTGTTTCTGGTTGGGTCGAATCCGTATCTATCTATATTCGCCTTTCCGCAGGATGTGTTTTTGACGCATGGGGATTATGCCTATGCGTATACCACCTATACGAACCTTCCCTGGTGGGGGGATATTGATGATCCGGAGCATAGGCCGGACGACGAGTATCTGTCGGTCAAAGGGTCAATTAGTGGGGAGG
>CAZEMW010000674.1:0-2543 GCA_964513105.1 uncultured Fibrobacterota bacterium | reverse complement strand
GAGTACCAGCAGTTTCGAATATCGCCCCGTGTATCAGTTGAAGGATTGCCGAAACGTTTATCTTGGTCACCGCAGATTTTTTTGCGGAGCCCGCGGTCCTCGGGGCGGCGGTTCACATCCCGACGACTGGATTGAGGCGTGCAGGGGTGACCAATACTGCTGGCAGGGCTGGCCGACAATGGGCCTGGAGATCGCCGGAGGTGAAGGGAACATAATCGACAACCTGGTCGATATCAGTAACCCCCGGTATTTCTCCATCAAGAGCACCGACCCGAAGCTTAAGATGTTTTCGGTTTGCGCCGAAGATACCATTTTTCTGTCGCCCGGGGAGAACCCGAACATCTTTCTGTATTCAGTTGTCCAGAACGCCATGGACAACATCCCTTACGATGAAAACAAATGGCAGGAGCCTCGTCTGATCGACGACCGGTACATTTGTTCGCAGAAGACATCGGATGGAGAAATCGATTACACCCAGCCGGGAGCTTCGTCGTCCGGCAACTGCATACCCGCTCCTCCCTCGTATCCCAAATGTGACATCCCCAAACCACCTGAGCTTCTCTACAAGAAGGCCGCCAATTTCGGAGCTGCGCTCATAGCTGCAGGCGCCGACCCGACAGGGACCCGGGCTTCGGATGATGCATTCGCGAAGGTAGCCGCCCAGACCGGCGTTGTGGAGGTGCCTTCCGGCGTTTTTCGACTTGAAAAAGGCATAGGATGCACCGGAGCCGCATCGCAACGGGTCATTGTGCGAGGAGCCGGGCAGGACAAAACACGGCTGACCGGTCCTGGTGCGGCCTTCGCGTACAACGCCGAAGCACTCCCCAAATCCTCGAAGCCCGCTGCCGTACAGGTAAACTTCAACGGGACGACGTTCGACGGAGAAAACACGGAGGACTACGCTCGGTCGTCCCTGGGTTTCAACGATGTCTTCAAGAACTGTACATTTGAGAATTATCTTATTGCCGGAGTCTATCACAGCTCCAATGCTGAGACTGAGCAATACCGGTTCTATTCCTGCAAATTCAAAAATACCGGTGATTACGGCATCCGAATCGACGGATACACCGACAAACCGCTTTTTTACCGCTGTCACTTTGAGGGGCAGAAAAAAGGCGGCATTTACTGTACCAGAATCGTGCATTTTCATGGGGGTATTTACCAGTGCAGTTTCAAGAATATCGACGGCCCCGGGGTTGCGATTCTTGGCGGCAATATGAGCTATGGCTATGGGCCGTGGGTACTGGCGGTAGACAACTGCACGTTTGACAATTGCGGATCGGCGGAGGAAGCGGCTGTTGAGTTCGGTGTTTCCTGGCTTGCGACTCTTGCGAACTCCACATTCAGCGGCACCAAGCCGATCCTGGCAGGTTTCCGGGGGGTCGCGGGTATTGTCGATAATGTCGACATGCAGAATCTTGCTCTATCCGACGACAACGTGGCGATATATGTTGGAAACCAGCGCTGGGAGAAGACCGCCGGTGTCGGTGGTACCCGACTGGCCAATGTGCGTGCCGCCGGCAAGGTCGAATTTCTCGACTATGATGAATTCGTAGGAAACTACTATGTCAAAGAAGACGGCGCGAAGCCCTTTTACCGTGCCGGCATGTATGATGCCAACGAGATGGCTTTTAATTACATGATGTTCAATGTACATACCGCCAACATAAACGAAGAATATGCGGTGTATAACGACGGTGAGAGAGTGATCGATCTTTCCGGCAATACCTATTGCGAATCGCCGCATACACTGGCGTCCGGATACGAGCGTGTACCACAGCCCTCCCTTCGACGCACCGTGTCGGGAATCCGCACTCTGTACGATCTGCGCGGTCGTCGGATCGGAGTGATCAACGGCACAAAACACCTTCAGAATCTCCCCGCCGGCGTTCATCTTGTACGAGCCCCGGACGGCAGGAAGATAACGAAGCGAATGCTGGTGAACAGAACCCGCTAGTCGAAGGTTTCGTATTCTGGTATCAGAGGGGCTTGGAGACAAGCCCCTCTACTTTTTCCCAACAAATCCGGCCCCACCTCCATCAGCAATTGACCCAACCACTCCCGAGACACTATTTTTAAAGGCTTCGCGCAGTCGAGGTACACAAGCTCTTTGAAATTTTCGTCGGCGAATACATCGGCGCAAGCTTCTTCGAAGCCCGACTTCCCCCGGCCACACACCGGGAAAGCCCCAGCCGATATCGGCTATTCGCTATGATCTCCGGTCCTTCTGTGTTTTCGCTATTTCTTGATCTTCGACCTTCGACCTTTGATCTTTGATCTTAGGTGACTGAGCGAAGCGCTGTGCCGAGCGAAGCCGAGGTGCCGAAGTCTGACCTTCGATCTTATTCTATGGAGAGGTGCCTGAGCGGTTGAAAGGGGCGGTCTCGAAAACCGTTGTGGCCTCCGGCCACCCAGGGTTCGAATCCCTGCCTCTCCGATTAATTCAAGATCAAAGTTCAAGGAAAGAAGATCAAAAACCTCGTGTACAGAAATTATGGTCCTCAAACCTCATATCACACCAGCGGAAGCCGTTCCCATCGTAT
>CAZEMW010000673.1:0-2555 GCA_964513105.1 uncultured Fibrobacterota bacterium | reverse complement strand
CTGGTACACCGATGAAGACAGAGATAGTTTCTATCTTGAAGGAAACGGTCACAGCATTTATCAGTGTTGGGATGAAATGGGATTCGCATTCATAACCGAAGCTGAGCTGACCGGCGACTTTCAGTTGACCGCGCGATTTGCGGAACTCCCCGACGAAGGCCCCGGATCGATCGGTCTGACGCTTAAATCCAGTCTCGATGCTATTTCGCCGGTTCTGGATCTTCGATGGGACTATTACTACCCCGAACTTGCCGACAATCCCAACGGTCTCCGGTGGTTCAACCGGATTACGCCTTCCTCAAGTATCGGCCTGTGCAATGACTGCGAAGCCGGACTCTGCCAAGGCACTGAATGCCATACTTTCTGCACATCGAAACCGGACGACCCCGACTGCTGGGAAGGATGCCTGAATCAGGGCTACGAAAACTTTGCCGATCCCGACGGCGGATTCACCCAGAAAGATGGACTATGGGTACGGGTTCGCCGGGAAGCCCATAAGTTCTTCCTGTACGCAACCTATGACACTACCGACTGGATGCAGATACAGCCGGTCACGCTCAAAGGAACACCACTGGGGTATTTCAGACTGCCCGAAACTGAAGACAGCCTCGTATATGCCGGATTCAGTTGCGTCGGGACAAACAAGGGCGGACACATCCAGACCGCAACCTTCGATAATATCAGCCTGGAAGTCTACTCCTATTACGAAAAAGAAACGGGCACAGCAGATGGTGCAAAGCCTGTTCACAAGGCCGCGCCCAGGGCCGTGATCAACGGTTCGAGCATAGTAGTTCCCGACGGCGCAATGGTGCGAGCTGCGGATATCTATGGAGCGCATGGACGAAAAGTCGGCTCCCTTACTCGTTCCGGCAACCAATTCACCATCCCGAACAAAAACCGGATACCTTCGGGCGCATACTGGATTCGTATGAATGTCTCCGGTGACAATATCACCATTCCCTATGTGATTCAATAGCCGACGACCAACGTACCGGCTCACGAATATGATAAAGCCTCGGTCGGATGACTCCGACCGAGGCTTTTTTGTCTCAAGCGCCCTCTCGAAAAAGGCCCATATGCAGGATAGAATACTACGAATTCTTTTTGAGCGTAGCCGCGATGAACTCCCGAAACAGCGGGTGAGGGGCTATCGGACGAGATTTGAACTCCGGATGGAACTGCGATCCTACAAACCAGGGATGATCCTTTAGCTCGACCATCTCAACCAGCATACCGTCGGGAGACTGCCCCGACAAAATCATGCCGGCTTTCTCAAACTGCTCCCGATAGTCGTTGTTGAACTCATACCTGTGGCGATGGCGTTCACTGATCTGCTCCTTGCCGTAGGCGTTTCGGGATTTTGTGCTCTTTTTCAGAACGCAGGGATAGGCACCAAGACGCATACTCGCGCCGAGATTCATGATTTTCTTCTGCTCTTCCATCAAATGGATCACCGGGTGCGGCGTCTTTGGATTGTTCTCGGTGCTGTCGGCCCCACTGAGCTTCAGGACGTTTCTGGCAAATTCGATGACTGCGGTCTGCATGCCGAGACAAATACCAAGGTAGGGCACTTTCTTCTCGCGCGCATATCGAATGGCCTTTATTTTCCCCTCCAGCCCCCGGGAGCCGAAACCGCCGGGCACCAGGATGCCGTCCATACTCTTAAGCACGCGAGCCGCACCTTTTTCTTCGATATCCGAGGCCGCAACGCTGTGAATTTTCACTCGAGCACTATTGTGGGCGCCGGCATGATTCAGTGATTCATGTATTGACTTGTAAGCATCGAGCAGCTCCGAATACTTCCCCACAATCCCGATATTCACTTCATGCTTGGAATTGACCACTTTTTCGGCATAATCGCGCCACTGCCGTAGATTGCGCCGCCCGGCACGCACCCCGAGCATATCGATAATGACATCATCGAGCCCTTGTTCGGCAAATTCCAGCGGCACCTCATAGATCGTGTTTTTCACATCGAAAGCCTCGATGACCGCCTCTTCATCCACGTTGCAGAACAGCGATATTTTCCTTCGCACTTCGGCATCGAGATGCTTCTCGGTACGACATATCAGGACGTCGGGAATAATACCGATCTCTCTGAGTCGTCCGACGGAATGCTGGGTCGGCTTTGTTTTGACTTCACCGGCTTTAGAGAGGTACGGTATAAGCGTAACGTGAATGAACAGCGTATTGTTCCGTCCCTCATTCTGACGGAACTGTCTAAGCGCCTCAATGAAAGGGAGACTCTCGATATCTCCTACCGTCCCGCCGATCTCGGTAATTACCACATCGACATCGTCCGCCACCGAACGAATACTGTCGCAAATTTCAGTGGTAACATGCGGCACAACCTGCACGGTCCCGCCGAGGTAATCACCACGACGTTCTTTTTCGATTATGCTGTTATATATTCGCCCGGTGGTGAAATTACAGTTTTTGTTTGTGGTCACACCGGTGAACCGCTCGTAATGGCCCAGATCAAGGTCGGTTTCGGTGCCGTCGTCGGTCACGTACACTTCTCCGTGCTGATACGGATTCATGGTACCGGGATCGAC
>CAZEMW010000672.1:0-2560 GCA_964513105.1 uncultured Fibrobacterota bacterium | reverse complement strand
GGTCACTTCCATTCTGCCGGCTTTCCGCGCCGGGATCAGTCCTGCCAGAGTGGCCACGATAATGCCGAAAACAAACGCAAACACCAGGGTCTCCATATTCCACTGTCCGTAGATGGTTCCCCAGATCGGAAAGCCACCGATATCGATATCTCCCGCGATCTTGTCGACGGGATACCCGTACACCACAAGATACCAGTTCGCGCTCAGTCCCAGAAGCAATCCAAGAACACTGCCCACAACACCGGTCACGAAGCCTTCGAACACGAACATTCCCGTAATCTCTCTCGATTTCATTCCGTGTGCTCGCAACACACCCACTTCGCGAATTCGCTCGTACACGCTCATCAGGACTGTGTTAAAAATTCCCACTGCCGCAATCAGAAGAATTACGCCCACAATTATACCCGTGATGCCGCGTTTCTGTTTGGATACTTCCAGGAAACCGGCGCCAAGATCCATAAAACTAGCGGTCGACAGTTCCGGGAAAAGCGATTCCGCTTTGCTCTTAACCTGCTTGATATCCTGAAGATAATCATCAAGGTTCACCCGGGAGTCCACCGCGACGTCAATTTCCGTCACCATGCCTTCGAGATCAAGAAGGTCGTTCGCCGCGGTATAGGGTATTACGACCGTGCTTCGGTTGAGTGCCGGATCGGTCGTATTGATCAGCCCGACGATTTCGAATTCATCTGCATTCCTGGAGTCAAATCTGGTAAGTGCATAAAGGGTAATGTAGTCTCCCACACCGACCCCCATATCCTCCGCGAGTTTCGCGCCCAGCATGATTTCGCGTACACCATCGACATCCAGATAGGAGCCTTTGACGTACTGTGTCAGCGAAAAAACGGTACTGTCGGTGCGAGGATCGATCACGGTGCCTACGACCGGAACCGACTGTTCGTAATTTGAGAGCTTCCCAACAAAGGAGGTCCGTCTGGTGACACCCGTAACAGTAGAAACGTCAAGGAGCTTGTTCCGGATCTCTTCGGGATTGCGAAGACCGTATTTGAGCGGAAACGACTTTTGTTCCTCAACGTATTCCGGCGTACGAATCTTCACCGCCGAAAGGCTCAGGTTAATCATATTATCGATAGCCCCACGGTCCATACCCGACATAATGGAATCCATGAGGATGAAAAACATCAAGCCAATCCCTATCGTAAGCGCCGACGTCAGAGTTCTTCGTCTATGTCGGACTATGTTGCGTATCGCTATTTTGTAAATCATACCCATGTGCTACTTCCTTTCATCGGAATCGATGGTGCCGTCTTTGAGCACGATAACCCTTCGGGCATGTTTTCTGACCAGGCTGTCATGGGTCGAGAAGATGAACGTCGTTTTGCGCTCCCGGTTCATATTCTGCATCACCGATATGACATCTTCGGCCGTTTTCGAATCCAGGTTCGCGGTCGGCTCGTCGGCCAGAACGACAAGAGGATTTTTCACCAGAGCACGGGCAATCGCGACTCGTTGCTCCTGACCGCCCGACAGCTCCCGGGGAAGTCGCTCGGCCATGTCTTCAAGGCCGACTAGCGCTATAACGTCCATTGCCTTTCGCGCAATCTCCTCCTTAGAGTGCTTCCGCTCGATAACCAGCGGGAGTTCGACATTTTCCCGCACGGATAGCACCGGAATGAGATTGTAGGATTGAAATATGAATGCAATGTGGTTCTTCCGATAATCGGAAAGCCCCGACTCTTTCATGGTTGAGAGATCGGTACCGTTGTACAGAACCGTTCCGGTGGTCGGGGTGTCCAGACAACCGACAATATTCAGCAGAGTCGTCTTTCCGCTTCCCGAAGGTCCGACAACGGACAAGAACTCACCTTCGTCAATGCCGAGATTCACACCACGCAGAGCGTGAACTTCCTGCTCGCCCTTGTGGTAGGTTTTTTTGATTTGGCTCATCTCCAGAATCGCCATAGCGAACTCCTGTAGTTGTTATTGATCGCGACCCGCGTCGCCGATTTGACCGATAATGTTTTGCATTTCCTCTACATACGCCGCGAGCGCCTGTGAACCGTCCGCGGTGATCGTTGCCGTGGTGAGCGGCTTGTTGTCCTTGAACTGCTTTTGTATCTTTACATATCCTGCCTTCTCGAGTGTCTTGAGCTGAACGGACAAGTTACCGGCCGTAAGGTTCAATGCTTCCTGCAATACGGTAAAGGGAACATGGGGATCCTCACTGCTTGCCAGATACGTCAAAATCAGCAGTCGGGATCGCTCGTGTATGACCTTGTCCGAAAGCATGCTTTTCCGTTTCTTATCGGCCACCTTGTAGCCTCCCCTCTCCGGTGGGGAGAAAAGACGCAATGCCGAGGACCAGAAACCCGATGCCGAATGTGACCGAGACCTGAAGGGGGATTGATACGGGTCCGATAAACATGAGAACAATCGCGACTCCGGATGTCCACCAGGCGGCGATACTGAATTCTTTGAGCTTGTAAGAACTCATGGCAATTGCCATGAGGATTCCGTATGCCACTCCGGCAATCGGGGTAATAATCCAAAGCACGTCGGCTTGAACCGCCCGGATTATTCCCGCAATCGTCGCGAGATT
>CAZEMW010000671.1:0-2560 GCA_964513105.1 uncultured Fibrobacterota bacterium | reverse complement strand
CCTGATCGGTGCAGGCCCAGGAATCGGAAAGTCTTTCGCCTTTCCAGGCAACTACCGGCACTCCTGCTTTGGCAACGGCGGCGGCGGCATGATCCTGGGTAGAAAAGATATTGCAGGAAGCCCATCGGACTTCGGCTCCAAGGTCCACCAGTGTCTCGATAAGAACTGCCGTCTGTATCGTCATGTGCAGAGACCCGGAGATCCGTGTGCCTGCCAATGGCTTATCCTTGGCGTATTTCTCTCGGATCGCCATTAGTCCGGGCATTTCATGTTCGGCGACTTCGATTTCTTTTCGCCCCCAATCAGCGAGTTCAATATTGGCGATCTCGTATGGGACATCCGCAAACGGATCCAGTCTTCTCGTTGTCATCGAATTAGCTCCTTCTTTTATATAGTAAGAAATTCATTCATGGTATTCGCAAGCAGCGTACACCATCTAGTTTGGTGAGCAGTTGAAAATACTCAATTCTAGCGGATTAGGCCAAATTAGACCGGCATCACTTCAGCATGATACCCGCATTCGCCGCAATTTGAGGGATATGGCGTCCCAGTAACGGGGCGAGTTTTAGAATCGGTGGGGCAAACGGGCGATCTCGTCGCACCGGTTCGGCGAATGCCCCCTCGGCAGTTCTAAGCGTTCGACACAGCTCACGGTCGGAGAATCCGATTATGAGTCCTTTCAGCATAGCGTAGAAGAGTTGCTCTTTTCGGGGTTTTCTCCGCATTTTTCGCGAGTATTCACTCAGCCGCTTTGGGTCTCCTTGATTCAAGGCTTTTATGACTGTTCTTGCCGCTTCATCTGCTGCTTCGAGTGCGTTCATTATTCCGCCCGCAGTAAGTGGATTGCACTGGCGAGCCGCATCACCAACCAGGAGAACTCGTCCTTTATTGAGAAGACGAGGGCTGGGGAATATCGGCACACATCCCGAAATGAGGTGAGATCTCGGTTTGTTCGGAAAATTCCGGTCCAGAAATCTTCTAAGTACCTCTACTGCGGGAGGACCGTCGAAAGGCGCACCATAGTAGCCGGCACCAACCGAGACATGAGATTCTGATTTAGGAAAAACCCAAATGTACCCCGGATGGATGACCTCCCGCCCAATGAAAAAATGAAGAAATCCGTCATTGTATTTGGTAGACTCCACCCGAAGCTGTGCTGCGCTGAATGCTTCATCGAGGTCGAGGGGACCGGTAAGCCCCAGTTGTCGTCCGATTCCACTTTCCGGTCCGTCGGCACCAATCACGATATCGGCTTGGAATTCGCTACCGTCTTCTGTTTTCAGGATAGTACGATTTGTTTCCTCACGTATTCCCGTGATGTTGAAATTCAACCGGATTTCGCATCCCGACTCTTGTACCTCCCGGGCAAGCGACAGCTCAAAGCGATCCCTGTGAAGCATTACTCCCGCCTCGGGAATAGGCCTGACAAAATGAGCATCACTGTTCACATGAGCTGCGAGGCCCTTGATATCTCCTGCAATCCACTTTTCATCTACCGTAACGAATCGTGACAGTTCTGCCCTGTTTCCTGTGGCTTCTCCGCACTGCACCGGTACACCAATCTTGCTTTTTCTTTCGAAAACCGTGCACGGAATACCTCTATTGCTGAGTTTCATCGCGCTGTAGAGACCGGCTATTCCTGCCCCGACTATGGCGACGGCGGTTTTCATAGGCCGGCCTCCTCTTCATCCTTTAATGCAGCGACCGGACAGAACCTGATGCACTTCAAACAACCGATGCAACTTGAGTTTACTTGTAGAGCATGATCACGAATCGTAATCGCCGCAGCAGGACATACGGACATGCAACCTGCACAATGGGTACATTGCCCGGAATCGATAACAATCATTTCACTGCCTCGAAGGTGTACGGTCGCACCGACCTTGTTGTTAATTGAGCAGTACGCGGTTTTCTCAGACTTCTTCAGTATAACTTCTTGCCGTATACCAAGACCAGGACTGGGAAAGCTTTGTTTCCGCCGCCATGATTGCCGTTTGCCTGTGACCGTGGATTCTTGTTTTTCATGCCCATTCTGATCCGACTACTTTGAATCATCAATCGAGACGTTTTCGACATTCCTCATAGACATTTTCTACAGTAATGGTATCCATGCAGATACCTGAACAGGTGCTCGGGCGCGGGGCAGGGTGGCAAGGTCTGCAAACGTCCTGTGCAGCTTTCACTACGTGCACGTTAGGGCCTCGGGGAGCCCAGATTCGGGGATTGGAAGCCCCAAAAAGGACAATCGTCGGGGTGCCTGTTATCGCAGACAAGTGAGATATGCCCGAGTCGTTCCCCACGTACAGCACTCCAGTCCCGAGCAACATCGCCAAATCGGGAATTCGACAGTTACGGTATACCCGATCTTCCGACGACTGAAACTGGTCTTCGGCCGGACCGCACAACCAATTAATCTCATATCCATCCGATCGCAGCATTGCGGCGAGTGTTTCATACTTCGCAGCCGCCCAATTCTTCCGTGGGCTGCCGCTGCCGGGGTGAAAGAATATGCTTTTTTTATCAGCTTTTCCAACTGTCGGAAAACGGTAATCCGCACGGA
>CAZEMW010000670.1:0-2563 GCA_964513105.1 uncultured Fibrobacterota bacterium | reverse complement strand
GAGTCGTGTCGTACCATTAAATAGTATCTACTTGAGGACTCATACTTTTTCCGAAGAACTCTCATCCAGATCGGTTCATCGTTTTGATTCGGAAAATCGGGTACGAGCCCTTCAAGCGCGTAGCCGTGGCATGCGAATTCCCGCGCACCGATACAGCCCTTTCGGCATGATCCGCAGTCGGGGTCGATACGCTCGGAAGGTGTTATTCGATTGAACCATCCCAGCCCGGTACGTGACCTCGTCGCGTGATAGTAGTCCCAGCGGAGTGCCAACACGGGAGCATGGGTTTCGGGACGTGCTTTGACCATGATTCCGATGTGACCGTTGGCATCGGAAGGACGGGATTTCAACCTGACCGTGAAAGTGAAATCGCCGAAGGTGTTCTCGTCTTTCAGGTATGCAAATCCGCAGTCGTCCAGACACCAATAGACTCCCATGCCGTTCCCGGCGATTGTATAGACCTCTTTGCCCGCGTCGTAGCTCGCCTGAGCAACGGATCCGGTACTCAGGTCAACGGTTTCAAACTGAGGTGACGATTGAGCATTACCGATCAGTATCGTAGCCAACGGCAGCATTCTCAGAAAAAACAATTTGGTCATATCCGATTGCTCCATCACAATTAATAGATTCGGCCTCTTGCACGGGTCGCCCGCAGTAAACAAAATCGGTGCGAAAATTCCCCCGAGGTCATATACGGAAAATCCCGAGCGGTGTCACCCAATAGGGTGTTTCTTTCTACCTTTAGTCTCAATATGAGACAATACCTTCAGTAATAGCCGGCTTTTCATTACGACACTACTACGGCCGTGAGCGTACACGCGAGTGACTTTGTTCCCGGGATTTTCAATTGCTCACAATGCATGGCGGCGTGATAGCCGCATTATCGAATGATCCGGGTTCTTAAGACCTTTGAGTGACCCGACGAAAGCGCCTGCACCAGGTAGGTACCGGAAACTGTCGGTTCCAAGACGATCTTACGGACTTTCCGCGACTCCTCCGCCCGTATATTCAGCCGATGTACACGTCTACCACGAAGATCGTATACATTGAGGCGAACGGGTTCGCGGGAGTGCGATTGTAGGACAACCTGCAACCGGGGTCCTCCACGTACCGATAGTCCCGATAAAGGGCCTTCCGAGATGTTCGTTGCCTTTGCGGGCGAGACCGAGGAAACACCATCATAAAGAACAAAGTCGTAGAGGTAAACTGCAGGAAACCCATAGTTAATGAGGTAATCCGGACGATGTCGGGGATCCGGAGTTCCCGATTTGCCGTTCTCGTGCCGCGCGCAATCGTAGTCGGAGTCAAGACCACCGTTCAGGGGGTTCTGTAGCATCAGAACGGCTTTAAAGAGTTCTTCTGCTTTTCGAAGGTGCAATTCGTTTCCCGTTTCCTGATGCAACCGCATGAATAGATGAGCCACGGAGGCCGTCCGCGATGCGCGTGGAGCATGATAACTCTCCTTTTCAATTGCGCGAATAACATGGGGAGAGGCAAATCTATAAGGGGTGCGGTCCCAATTCGTGTACTGATCTTCGCAATATCGAGCGATCTCCTCAACCAGGGACACATCCCGGTGTTCGGACGGGGCGTAGTCAAGAAGATACAGCCCCAGGAAGGTTGCTTCCTTTGGTGAACGCATAGACTCCGCCGTGCCGAAGCCGTGTCCCGTCTGATACCTCCACCAGAAATTCCTTAAGGTATTGTTCTCAAGCCATTCCCATGCCTTCTGCTCAACCGACATAAACTCACTTGTATTCAGTTGCCGTCGGAGCTTTCCCAAGAAGTATAGCACCGCCGAGGGGTCGAATTCATCTACCTGTTCACCGCCGTGGCTATGAGTGCCGTCGCTCATTTCGCCTTCCAGATTGGTAAACGACCAGGTTCCATTCGGACGCTGTACCTGTCTCATGCCGCGGGCAAGACCGAGAGCCTTATTTCGCCAGATTGGATTTTCGGTTGCTTCGTATAACTCAAGGTATGCAAGCCCGGCATGGAACTGGTTAAAAGTCCATCGGTCAAGTATTGTGCCTCCGAAATCGAGTGCATTCTGAGAAGTCCTCAGGAGGGTGTAGCCCGCCATTTCTGCGATCTGTAACGCAAAATGCGCCTCATCCGGATCGTCCGATAGATCGGCCAGGCGTAACATGGAGAAAACGACCGCCGGACACGCCTGTGCACTGCGATCACGATTACTGCCGGTCCAGGATGAGTAATCGATATTGATCGAAGCGAATTCACTGTGCCAGTTCGACCATTGGGCCTGGTTTTTCAGCCATCGGAGGTAGTGGAGCAGTCGTTCTTTGTAGTCGGCGATGTTGGGGAGATATGGTCCTTCGAACGGGGATTTACGGAAGAATTCACGAGACTGTATTCCATCTTCGATTGGAGACCCATCACCGTTGTAGGGAGTGACTTCCAGGCTGTGTACATTCGGCTGCGGGGTAACGTTGTTCCAGTATTCACTCAGTGATACATATGGTTTCTGATCGCTGAAGGTTATTGGGGATCCTCCCGCAGGAGTGAGTTTGTACTGGTAACGCGTGGCTTCGAGGGTAGGGGT
>CAZEMW010000669.1:0-2565 GCA_964513105.1 uncultured Fibrobacterota bacterium | reverse complement strand
AATGCTTCGACCATGTTCTGCGACGGCGCGACATTGGGAATGGGGGCGGAGATCGGAATATCGACCGACAAGATTCACGCCAGAGGTCCTATGGGGTTGGAAGAGCTTACAACCTACAAATTTGTTATCGGTGGTGACGGCCACATTATGGGTAACAGAGAGGAGTATCGGCGAAAATGACGACAACGGCAATCGATAAGATTTACGGAACATTCGAGGATGCGTTTGCGCGCGTCGCTCAGAGAGACACCTCCGAGACTCGTATCGGCGCGGAACTGAAATTCCCGCTTGTGCAGCAAAAGGACGGCCGAGCGGTTGCTCCCGAAGTAGTCGACGCCTTGTGGCACTATCTTGCGGACCGCGGCTGGACGCTCGACTATGACGGCGCTATGAAAAAGCCGATCGGCGGGAGAAAGCCCGGGGAGCAAAACGATTCGGTCGCTTCATGCGAAACCGGATACTGTAAGCCGGAATTCTCGCTGGCGCATGTCGGTGATTTGCACGTTTTGACAAAACAGATCAAGGAGCTTCGGGAAGAGCTTCGGCCTTTCTCGGAAAAGCATGATGCGGTATTTCTCGCCTATGGAATACAGCCCGTTTCTCCACCGACCGCGGATCTGATGATGAAAAAGACCCGAACGGGTGTCTGGGACTCGATTTTCGGCGCCAACCGGGTTATCTCGCCCGAAGACGGCGATGATGTCTGTCTTTTTACCGTCAATGCGGCCAGTCATGTACATGTCGGACTCGGGCAGGATGATATTCTTCGGGCGGTAAATGTATTGAATGGTTTTTCCGCCGCACAACTTGCGCTTACCGGTGATTCACCGATTTGGCGTGGCGAGATCGATCCGAAGTTTAAATGCGTGTCGGAGATGTTCTGGGACTGGTGGATTCCGGAGGGAAGCCGAGTCGGTATTCCGGAACGACGTTTCGATACTCTTCGTGAGTATGTGGAGACCATTGCCGGGTTCAAGCCCGTGTACGTGAAACGAGACGGGGATGCCGTGATGGTGCGTGAATATGATTCATTCGAGCAGTACTTCGGCGGAAATCCGGCCACCGGGATCGATATGGAGGGCAATGAAGTTGAGATTATTCCGGAAGTTGCCGATATCGATCTTCACAATTCATGCTACTGGTTCAATGCACGAGTTTCGCGATATTTTACGGTAGAGAATCGAACAAACGATCAGCAGCCGCCCGACGATGTGCCCTGTATCGCCGCACTGACTCTGGGGCTCGTTTCGGCGCTTGACGATGCGGAAGAGGAGATCCATTCATACGACTGGAACGAACTCCGGTCTCTGCGCAAACCGGCCTGCATGCACGGACTGGATGAGGTCGAGGGCAGTGCGCTTGCTCCGTACGATCTTGCCGTTCGCATGGTCGATATCGCGCATCGAGGCTTGCGCCGTCGAGGGAAAGGTGAAGAAGAGTACCTTCTGCCGCTTTTCGACAGACTCAAAAAGAGAAAAAACCCGGCGGATCAGGCGTTGGAGATATTCAAAGAGCGGGGCATTAAGGGATTGCTCGAGGAACGCCGATTCTGATTTGTGAACCTCCGAGCGCCACCCGGTCATCCCGGTCATCCCGGTCATCGAGCGGAGTCGAGATGAACCGGCGAGTTCAACGCTGAAAACGGGCATTTCGTTTTAACTGAAAACATCTGTCCCAACAGAAAAACTGCACTACACCGAAAGAGGAAGCATGGCAAAGATTCAACGTCTTGGAGTTTCGGGTTCGCTTGAGAACAAAACCGCCGTCGTAACGGGTGCATCTTCCGGCATCGGGGCTGAAATCGGTCGAACATTCGCTCGATCCGGCGCAAATGTTGTGCTGGCGGCGCGCCGGAAAAATCGGCTCGAGGAGGTTGCCGAACAGATCGAGAAGGATGGCGGTAAGGCCGAGATAGTGGTCGGAGACGTTACCGATTACGCCCAGGTTACCCGGCTTGTCGATGTCGCTGTCGAACGTTTCGGCGGGGTTGACGTCATGATTAACAACGCCGGGTACGCGGTTGCCAAATCGCTGGTGGACTCGAGTCTTGAGGAGATTGACGGGCAGATTGACGTCAATTTCAAGGCCGTGTGTTACGGCACTAAAGCGGTTCTGCCCAACATGCTTGAAAAGAAAAGCGGCGTAATCATCAATATCGGTTCGAACTGTTCGTTCAGGCATTACCCGGACTACGCGGCGTATGTAGGGGCGAAGTTCGCTGTTCTCGGGTTTTCCCGGTCGGTATATGAAGAAGTTCGCGAGCAGGGGATTCGAGTAAATTGTCTCTGTCCCGCGGCGGTGAATACCGAATGGGCCGATGTTGCCGGAGCAGAGCTTCCCTGGGAAAAACAGGAGCGGCTTCAACCCGAGGATCTCGCCGATCTGGCACTGATGTGTGCGATTGCTCCTCCGCGATTTCAGATGGACAATATTCTGATTTGGCCTACCTGTGAATCGACAACCTGAGATGAAATCGAATGTTTCGGCGAAATTGACGGAAACGGATCGGAACGTCTATAGTTTATGGCACCAAAATCCATGATTGAATTCAACGCGGTATGGAAA
>CAZEMW010000668.1:1905-2568 GCA_964513105.1 uncultured Fibrobacterota bacterium | reverse complement strand
CGATCCCTCGCAGGGCACCATTACCATTGACGGCCGCAATATCATGGATCAGAACCCCGTGGAACTTCGTCGGGGCATCGGGTATGCAATTCAGCATATCGGGCTGTTTCCCCATATGACCATTGCGGAAAATGTCGGTGCCGTACCGTCCTTATTGGGATGGGGGGCGGACAAGACTGCTGCGCGTGTCGACGAACTTCTTGGTCTGGTGGGGTTGGACCCGGAAAGTTTTCGCAATCGTTATCCGGCGCAACTCAGCGGCGGACAGCGGCAACGGATCGGGGTAGCACGCGCATTGGCCGCCGATCCTCCGATCGTTCTTATGGACGAGCCGTTCGGTGCACTGGATCCGATCACTCGCGAGCAGCTTCAGAACGAATTTCTTGAACTGGAATCAGAAATACAAAAAACCGTGATCTTCGTGACCCATGATATAACCGAAGCGGTAAAAATGGGAGATCGCATCGCGGTAATCGATCAGGGAACCGTCCAGCAGGTCGCCCCGCCGCGGGAACTGGTCGAGTCTCCGGCAAACGAATTTGTCGAAGCATTTCTGGGACGTCATCGGTTTCAGTTGTCGCTTCTGACACACGCAATCGCGGATCTTATGGAGCCCGTAGAGGCCGAAGAGAAGGAGACCTCGCACGAGAAACTTCCTTCTAT
>CAZEMW010000668.1:0-1895 GCA_964513105.1 uncultured Fibrobacterota bacterium | reverse complement strand
ATCCACGCTCTTCCATTATTGACGCCCTCGATGAGTTCAAGCACTCCAAAAAACGTGAACTGCCTGTATACGAAGGTCGTCGACGAGCCGGGGTGCTTCGTAAAGAAGCATTGGAGACCGGTATCGGTGATGTACTGCGGGATGTAGGAGAGAAATAGCACATGTTCGGCACCCTTGGTGGAGAAATCGCGCTTCGAACGTATCAGCATATAACGTTGACGTTTATCGCAATGTTGTTTGCCTCCGCTATTTCGATTCCCGGTGGCGTGCTCCTGGCCCGCGCAAAGAATCGGAACCTGGTTTCGGCTATAATGGGAATAGTGAATCTCATTCAGCCGATTCCCTCATTGGCGTTGGTAGCGTTTATCGTGGCGTTTTTTAAGGTTATCGGACTGCCGACTATCGGGCTTGCGCCCGGGCTTGTCTCCCTGGTTGCGTACGCGGTGTTGCCCATCCTGCGGAACACCTACACCGGTATTCGTCAAGTGGATCCCGCGATAACCGAAGTGGCGGTCGGGATGGGAATGACTCCGTCACAGCGCCTGTTCCGAGTGGAATTGCCCCTTGCACTTCCCGTAATCATGGCCGGGGTGCGTATCTCCACGGTCTGGACGGTCGGGGTTGCCACCCTCGTATCGCTTGTCGGTGCCGGTGGTCTGGGGGATTTGATATTCAAGGGGCTTCGGAGCTACCACATTGACCTGGTTCTCGCGGGAGCCGTACCCGCGGCACTCCTTGCATTGGCTATGGACTGGGGACTGGGAGCACTCGAGAACTGGATTCGCCCGGGTGCGTCAAAGGGTGAAAACCGCGCGGCACAAACACCGCGGAAAGGATAGGAAATCATGACGGCCAAAGCAAAAGGCATTGTTGTCCTCATTGTATTGATCATTATTGGAATAGGCTTGCTGGTGCCGGTGTTCCTCAATCTTGAAGCCGGTGACCAATTATCCGCCGGATTCGATTCGGAATTTCTGGTGCGTCAGGACGGCTACCCCGGACTGGTGGAGACGTACAACTTTCGGTTCGCGAAGGAACCGCGGCACATGGACCCGGGCCTGATGTACCGTGCGGTGGCCGATGGGGGAGTGGATGTGATCTGTGGTTTTGCCACCGACGGGCGTATTCCGGCATACGATCTGGTCATGCTCGAAGATAACAAAGATTTCTTCCCGCCGTATCATGCCGCGCCGCTTATCAGACAGGAAACGCTCGAGCAACATCCCGGGCTTGACACGCTGCTGAACGAACTCTCGCAAAAACTGCCGGACAGTATCATGCAACAGCTCAATTATGAGGTCGACGAGAAAAACCGGTCTGCACGTGAGGTCGCAGCGGAGTTCCTGACGAGTGTTGGACTGGTGGGCGACGATGTCGAAGGAGGTCCGGAGGTTGGCGGCGAAGGAACGCCGGTGCGTATTGGTGGAAAAAACTTTACCGAGCAGGAAGTCCTTGGCGAGATCATGGCACAGCTCATCGAAGAACGTACGAATGTACCGGTCGAGCGAAAACTGAATCTCGGCGGCACCATGATCTGTTTCAACGCACTCCAGGCCGGAGACCTCGATCTCTATGCCGAGTACACCGGTACCGGGCTGGTCAGTATTCTGAAAATGGATGCGATCAACGACGCCGAAGTTGCTTACGAGACGGTCCGCCGTGAGTTCGAGGAAAAGTACGATCTTGTCTGGCTTGAACCCTTTGGATTCAACAATACCTACACGCTTACCATGCGAAAAGAGCAGGCCGGCGAACTCGGGATCGAAACGATCTCCGATCTGGCCGAGTATGTGCGGGAGAACCAGTCGTAGGTTTTATTACCATCCTTCCGAAAAGGGCTCGTTGCTGGTGTCTGTCCGAAAACTCCCGTTCAACGAGCGGAGTCGAGATGAACC
>CAZEMW010000667.1:0-2568 GCA_964513105.1 uncultured Fibrobacterota bacterium | reverse complement strand
GGTAGATGCATTCGGCATCGGTGAGCTCGGAAAGCTCTTTGTCCAGAAGTCCCGATGCGATATCCTTGAAGCCGATCAGTCCGTAGTCGCTGGTGACGCAGTGATTGAGATACACCTCGAGGATTTCATCGGGCGTGTACATCCGGCGAAGCGCCGCAGAGATCTTCATTTCGCGTACTTTTCGATCGACACTGCGGCTGACGTGTCTCCGTCCTTCTTCATCGAGATCGGAAATAAACAGCTTGGCCACCTGCTGAGTGATGGTGGACGTCCCCCTCGGCACGGAAACGGAAAATTCCGTAATCGTTTCCCACAATGCTCTGAGTGCTGCGCGAACAAAGCTATCAAACTCAAAACCCAGCTCATTTTCGCGGAAATCCCCATCCTCGGCCGCAATCAATGCAGTGAGAAGCACCTCTGGAAACTCATCGACCTTTCCGCGGGTATGATCGGTTTTGATCAGCGCAATCCGTCGGGCTCTTCGGTCGGTTATCTCAATGGCATTAGAATAGGAGTTAATCCGATTCAGCCTCCGAATAATGCTCAGTGAGGGATAATCCTTCACCCGCACACCGTCGACCACGAGCACCTCGGAATCCTTTTCGCGCTCCTCATCGGCAATCCGCCCGGCCTCCCGCCGCATCGCATCGCCGTCCAAAACATCCTTCCACGCAGCTCCGTACTCCCGTGACAACAGTCCCCGCTCTTCAAGATCGACCAGTCGTTCGCCCCAGCCGCGGAAATAGGAGTTGAAAACGGCGCGGGCCGCGAGAAAGCCGGGGTATGCGGCTGCCCCGGCCAGCAGGGCAACTATTGAGGTCACAATAAGGAACTTTTTCATATTCGAAGGCTCAGGTCCGGGTTATGCCGTCATGATCCCGATTTGCTCATGGGAACAGCCCTCACCGGCACGTTTTCCCGTTTGATAGCCCAATCGGGGCGGAAAAAGGAACAATGCTCATAGGCCGGTGCCGGTCCGAAAACTCCCGTTCATCGAGCAGAGTCGCAAGCGTTTCCCATGAAAATACGGGACCTTACCTGGGGAATTCGTATTTTTAGAAACTATTTTCGATAG
Source organism: uncultured Fibrobacterota bacterium (assembly GCA_964513105.1). Lineage (GTDB taxonomy): Bacteria > Fibrobacterota > Chitinivibrionia > Chitinivibrionales > CAYFVL01 > CAYFVL01. The sequence goes on along the minus strand of CAZEMW010000667.1, from coordinate 1,493 downwards.
ATACCCGAAGAAAGCGTGAAATTTCTTTGCGAAACGCCATTTGTCCCTGAGATAACGGTGAGACGGCGCTCGACACGGAATCCGTCACAGCTGACTTCGGATAACAGTATAGTAAATTGCGCCACGGCCAACAAACTGGTCGGTGACCGTAACAGGTTCAGGACATAGCTATGTTTCAGAAAACAGACCGTTTCCGCTATTTTGCTCTACTTCTCTCGGGCACCGCACTTATTCTCGGGTCATGCACCCCAAAGGAGATGCGCCGGCCGTCGAGAGGCCCCGACGAACAACGTATACGTGTCCGGACCTCGGGCGATACCGCCACCTACGTAATGGAATTCGACGATGCGCGGCTCAAAGAAAAATTTCGACGGTCACTTGAGAACTACCTTTCTTCGTATCCGTTCGATACACTCGTACACGACACAGTTCGCGATTACGTGACCCTTCAATTGCTTCGAAAACCCCCCGCCGAAGAGCCGGACGAATTTGAGCTCGAGCCTTTACCGGAATCTGAGTTTCGCGAGGAAGAGATTCCCCCGGATTCAATGACCGCGATCCCGATGGATACAGTCAAAGACACCGGTGTTGTCGGGGGTACGGCACGTATGCATACCACCAGAGGGTTTGTCGACTCCGAACTTCTGACACTTGTATCACCACTACCCTTTGCGCCTGTTCAAACGGGTCGGGAATTCTCGCCCGACTCAGCCGATACGGCCACACCGAAATCACTTCTGAAAGTCGACATGCCCAACCCCAGTCGAGTTCGAATTGAACTTACCGGGGACCTCACGAACGGGGTTGGTCAGACAATTACCGCTTTTGATATCGTTCAGGCCTGGCATGACTACGCGAAAGCGCACCCCGGTGAAGCGGCCGCGATGTTCAAGGAAGTACGCGGGATCCGTGACTTTGTGCGAGGAACTGAAGCTATCATCCCGGGAGTAAATGTGGCAAACGAACACACCATCGTGCTGGCGCTTCGAAAACCCGACCCCTTTGCGTTATACCGTCTGTCAACACCGCGCCTGCTTCCTTCACAACTGAAACTTGGCGCCTACTATGTCGCCAAGAAGGAGAATAACCGCATAACGCTGAAGGCAAACAAAAACCATTATCGAGGCCGCGGATTCCTGGACGAGTTCACCGTTTCTCTGACCGGAGACAAGAACCCGATTGTTTCATTTTCCCTCGGTCGATATGAAGCGATGGTCCTCAGCGACACCGAAGACCTCACCTATGCCCGTCGCACGCTCGAAGAGGGTGCCAATTTTTTTGACTACTCGGCCGATCGCTTCTTTCTTGCCGTAACCATTCCGGACCAGTCGATTCGCTGGAGAATCCGGGCCTCGGTTGATCGCGGGGAGATGCTCGAAAGTGCGGCACGGGCTTCGGGAGAACTAATCGGCGCGGTCGGGGTAAACGTCCCCGCCTCTATGGCGGAGCTGTCTGGACAGGTTCCGGGAGGTACTCCCTCTGTTGACAAGAAA
>CAZEMW010000666.1:2098-2569 GCA_964513105.1 uncultured Fibrobacterota bacterium | reverse complement strand
GCGCCACTGGTGTCGCTTCCTACTTCATTGGTAACAATACAGTCGTAGGCCGCTCCGTCGGAGGCAAGGGTAACCGGAGGAACCGTGTAGTGGGAGACATCGGCCGTATAGACACTCGTTCCGTTCTTGCGCCAGTTATACCGAAGCGGTTCACTCCCTGTAGCGCGTACCGAAAACCGAACAGTCTCCCCTTCCATAACCGCGGCATCCCGCGGCCCGTCGGTAACAACCGGGAGAATTCGGTCGTCGTCGTCCCGGATAATTACCACAACGGTTGTATTTGGCCCCCGCCCATACAGCGCATCGGGCTCCAGATTCACGACGATTCGCTCGTTCTCTTCGTCCTCGACGTCGTCCACCGTCGTGAGTGCTACCGGAGTGAGAACCGACTGGGAATCCGACGGAATGACGACCGTTACCGCATATGGAGCCGGGTCATAGTCGGCTCCGTATTCCGCCGCTCCCGTATCG
>CAZEMW010000666.1:0-2088 GCA_964513105.1 uncultured Fibrobacterota bacterium | reverse complement strand
AGCCGGAACGAACAGACTCTACAAAAAACGCCTGATCGGAATGTTCATTCTCTCCCAGCGTATCAACTCCGGCAAGGAGTTGTACCGTAATCGAATCGGCCCGGCCGGCTACCGACAGCAAAAAGAGCAGCAGACCTCCCAGGACACAGCGTGCCCGAGTCTTACGAACCATACTGGCATTCATAACAGCTTCTCCCCAATCAACTGAAACCCGCCCACGGCGAAATTGATATCCTCTGGAAGCGCGACGATCCGAATCATGTCGGGACACACGTGTCTCGACACCGAAAAACGGAGTACAAACGCGTCATCTCTCAACAGCAGCTCTGTATTCGGGCTAAGCCCGTTTATAGCGGGAAACGCTTTACCTGATTAACCGTTTCCGTTATGCACGTTCTGTCGGTCGGTTACGACGACACGGCAATAAACAATCGGCACCAGGTAGCAAAGGCAGGAAATAACACGGCGGAATAGTGCCGTGAAGACCCGGGAAACTACTGCAGTAAGTGGCTGAAGCACCGGTGTGCAGTGTTTCTATCTTCCAAAGTGACGAATGCTGCCATTTCTTATGGCATGGCTAATTCTTGCAATCAGGATGTAAATACTTTATGCACGTTCGCAGCACAAGTATTGCGGCCAAAATTTTTATTTTTTCTTTGTTAGGACACACCGGGTGTATATTCCATATAATTGTTTGTCCGTGAACACAAAAACCAGAGATATGCGGAACTCAAGTCAATCACTTGACAGTTGTTGACGGCAGGTGAATAGAAGCCACTTATGACCACTGTATGCACGTATCACCACATGCCGAAAGTGCCGGGCTGTTTTGCATGGATGGTTCTCCTCTGCAGCTTACCCGGCATACTCTCGGCTTCCCACATAAGTACCCCTGTAAGTAGTACCTGTCCGAAAACGATCCGTTCATCGAGCGGAGTCGAGATGAACCTGTCGAGTGAGGCCGAAAAAGGGCACCTTCCCGGTTCTACCGGGACTCGATGTCCTTTTTCGGGGGTTTTCGGACAGGCACTGGGTAACTGGCGATTCCTGGCCGCTCACGACAGCATCATGGATGCCGACCGGATTTCTCCCGACCAGCACGAAGCCGAGAATGTCGTCGTACCGCACACCTGCAACGTGAATCAGACCGTAACGAATGCCTACCGGGGGACCGTTCTCTACGTTACTCAGATTGAACCGGGAGCGGTGCCGCGCGATTTTGAATGCGTGCTGCGTTTCGGGGCCGTATCCCTTCGGGCCGCCGTTTTTCTCAACAATAAGCGAGTCGGCTCAAGCGATTTTCCATATTTGCCGTTTGAGATTCCAATCCCGCAGAAACTCTGTCGGGATTCTCTCATCACCGTGGCGGTGGCCGTGAATAACGAGCTGCGGCCGTCGGACATTCCGGATACTCGCTGCGACGGATGGCTGATCTATGGTGGACTGATCAGAGAGGTGGAATTCATCCGGCGGCCCCGGACAAGAATTGAGCACATTGTCTCTCGCACCATTTTTCTCGGCGATTCGAGTTTTCTCTTACACCTGAACTTCCAGGTGACTCGAAAGCACCTTGATTCGGTGGTCGTTGCGATATTGTCTCCCGAGGGAAAGTCGATACACAACCAGACGATCCACCGGGCCGTGGGGCGGGTTTCGCTTACCGACACATTAGATAATGTACGTGCATGGAGTCCGGATACTCCTCACCTGTACACAATCAAAATCTCATCGTACCCGGGGAATGAAACCACGCAGTCCACAACCGAGATCAAACGAGGATTTGCGCAACTCACCGCCGAGGGCAACCGGCTTCTGCTGAACGGCCGGCCGATATATCTTAGGGGCATCGGCCGTCATGATGTAAAGGGAAACAGCGGGCCGATTATCACGCGACAAGAGAGGCTGGAGGATCTCCTGAGAATCAAGGAGCTTCACGCCAATTTTGTTCGTCTGGGACATTACCCGCAGCACGAAGATGTCTATGAACTATGCGACAGCCTGGGACTGCTGGTCATGGATGAAATTCCTGCATGGAAGACCTCGTCATCGTACCTCACCTCACCCGAAGGCATTCAGCGGGGGGTGGAA
>CAZEMW010000665.1:0-2569 GCA_964513105.1 uncultured Fibrobacterota bacterium | reverse complement strand
CCCCCCCCCCAGCCCCGAAATGACCCATCTCAACTCAAGTATGGTCAAGCAGATTGCCCGTTTAGGTGGGGATGTGTCGTCGTTTGTGCCGGAAACGGTCCGAAAGCAACTGGTTGATAGAGTAAGGAAACCGTCATGAGCGGAATGTATCGTATGAGCTGGGGGGGCGGTGGGGGAATGCCGGTTGGTATTCGCAATCTGCTTATTGCCACGATCGGAGTTTATGTCCTCCAGTTGCTGCCGGGAATCAGAAACTATGTGCATGGTCTCGGTCTTCTGGTCCCCAGGTTGGTGTACGAACATGGTCAGGTGTGGCGTCTGGTCACCTACATGTTTCTTCATGATCCTACCGGCGTTCTCCATATCGGTTTTAACATGCTCATGCTGTGGATGTTCGGGAATGAGCTTGAGCAGATGTGGGGAACAAGGCGCTTCTTGATTTTCTACTTCCTGTGCGGTATCGGTGCCGGTGCATTGAGTTTCTTTATGTGGAACGCCAACATTCTGGGCGCCTCCGGCGCGATTTACGGACTGCTGACCATATTTGCAATCTATTTTCCCGATCGTCAGATACTGGTCTTTTTCATGTTTCCCATGCGAATACGGACTTTTGTGATTATTATGGGGGCGGTCTCGATTTTGATGTCGCTCCAGGCCAGATCGGGCATAGCCCATCTAACACACCTTGGAGGAATTGTCGTCGCTCTTATTTACTATCGGTTTTATGACAGAGGTGAAGAGCTGATCCGCGCATTCAAGGAGGCTCGCGAAGAGAAGAAGACCCGTCGGCGGATTGAGGAGCGGGAGCAGAGAAAACGGTATTACGACGACGTCGTTGATCCGATTCTGAAAAAAATCTCCGAGCAGGGAATGGAATCTCTCACATCCGACGAAAAGAAAGCGCTGGAGAAGGCCCGTGAAAACGGAGCCCTGGACGGAGACGATAAAATTCGTCCATTTCGACGGAAATAGCGGAAATGGTACCGAATTCAAATGGAACTGCGCCTACCCGAATAGTATCCTATAGGAGGAGAGGCTTGTTGCCGTACCGTGCAAACGGTATCTGTATTCTGCGGATACCCGGAGACGCACCTTTTGAGACAAAAGGCATGGGAAAACGGTGAACAGTACGAACATGTATCCGTGGTCGACATTCAGTGAAGGATGGTACGTTGTCGCAGGGTCCCGGAAAACAGGAGCAGAATAACTCCGACTTGGTAGTACGATGTGCGCACCTCGAAGACGAGGTGGCACGCCTTAAACGCTCGGGCGCAAAAATGAAGATGCGCCTGGAGAAGGCCGTAGCTGAAATTGACGAAGAACTGTCGATTGCCGAGAGTGTTCAGACTGGTCTGCTTCCTCGTGAATTACCTGAGATTGTAAACCTGAAAACATCGGCGGTTTACATCCCGACCGGCAGAGTAGGTGGAGACCTTTACGATATTGTCGTAACGCCTTCACAGAAAATTGCGATCCTCATTTTCGACGTTTCGGGACACGGCGTACCGGCGGCGCTTATCGGAGCAATGGCCAAAATGCTGTTTGCTCATTACATTGAGAAACTTGAATCCCCGGGATGCATTTTCAGTGAGGTGAACCGACAGCTCTGTCACTTCATCCGTACCGACCATTATCTGACGGCATTCCTGGGCTTACTGGATCCGATTCGCAATACAATGCTGTATTCCCGTGCGGGCCATGTACGGCCGATGGTGTACCGGTGGGACTCCGGTGAGGTCTTTACGTTGAACGCGAAGGGCTTTTTTATAGGGCACAACGCCTTGCTGGACATCGCCGAGTATGAAGATGCGGAAGTCAAACTCAACCCAAATGATCGGGTCCTGTTTTATACGGACGGTCTTACCGAAGGGGCGAACAAGAAGAACGAACTCTACGGTCCGGATCGGCTCAGGAGCGTTGTCGAAGAGCATGGACGGCTGCCGCTGGACGATTTGATTGCGAAAGTGATTGACAGTCAGGAAACTTTTCGTGAAGGGGTCGGGCTCAGGGATGATTTTACCCTGTTATGCATTCAGACCGAGAGTCCGGACTGGTTGCTGCAGGACAGTGGATTTTCCCGAGAGGAGGGTCCCTCGGTTTTTCTGGTAAGCAACTACAGTGATATCGACAATGTCGGATCGACAATTCTTCGAGCAATGGATAACGCCGGGTTTTCGGATCTTGATATCAAACGATCCAAAGTATGTATATTCGAAATGTTGATGAATGCAATCGAGCACGGCAACAAGCATGATACTCGCAAGAAGGTGGTTGTCTTGTACACCGTATCCTTTGAGAGTGCACGGATCAGCGTCATCGATGAAGGGGACGGATTTGACTACAATACGCTTCCCGATCCTGTGGCTCCCGAAAATCTCATGAAAGATCACGGGCGAGGGGTTTTTATCGTACGCGCATACATGGATGAAGTTGAATTTAACGCAAAAGGTAATAGAATCCTCGTGGTGAAATACCCGGGAGGGAAAAAACGCAATGGAACTGAAGACATCGATACGCAATGATGTCGGTATTATACAAATGATCGGACAGTTTTGGGAACCGCGTGACC
>CAZEMW010000664.1:804-2596 GCA_964513105.1 uncultured Fibrobacterota bacterium | reverse complement strand
TATTACATAGACTGTTTCCTTCTACATTGCACCTTCGTTTTGGGGTACGCGTATGTCGTGACTAGCCTATGCGACTTGAGGTCATTCCAATGTGGGGGTGTTTCGGAAACCTGGACCAGGCATGCGAGCAATTTCCTGATCAATGCTACAGACCAAATCGGTGACGGAAGCGGTACGCTGATCACCAACATTATCAGTCACGGCCAGATTGATTGGACGCCGGTTCATATCATCAATGGTCGCGGCATTACCGTCAGCCATATCAAGAGTGAATACGTCGAATGGTCCGATCCACATCTCACTATCGAAAACGGTGTTGAATGCGCCAGTATTTGCCAAGCTCCTGGTGGAAAAGCGCGTAGTGTCGACTGGTTGAACTGGGTGGAGCTGGAGGACGGGACGCGAGCCTATTCATTTATGGATGCGGCCTATGGTGCATGGCGCATTGGAGGGATGAATAATACGGCGATCGGGGGAACCGCATATGGTCCGTTTCATACCGAGATGTGCTGCGCAACCTTCTGTGGCATGGTATCTCGCGATCCCTACCTCACCAAATGGAGTCCGGTGGCCGGACGTGGGGTCAACTTTGCGGCAGGCATACGAACGCAGGCGTTCGGGATCGGTGATCGAAGCATGCTCAGAGAAGACGAGTTGGTCACAGTAGCGAATCCATCCAATGCCAAGGGCTATGTCATGAACAGCGAAGTGGGCTGCACCACCGCAATCATAAATAATGAGAACACCATATTCACCGAAGACCTGAAACCGGGCGCACTTCGGACAACTCCGCAATTGATACGTCCGTATTCTCAAGCTCTCCCACGAATCAGATTCGACGGGGACGGACCGGGCGTCAATATGACGGCGAAAAACGGAGATGAAATTGCCGCTGCGGTGAACAGTGGGAAAGCAGTATACCTCGGTCCGGGAGAATACACTTTTTCCCAAACGCTGAAGAATGGTAGTATTTACGGTGCGGGCAAAAATGAGACCATCCTCAAATTCCCCTCAGTTAGTTTCTGTACGGAGACGCCGATCGGCCTATTTAATCTCACCATCGACGGCGGATCGTTCGGGTACGCCCAGACTTCCGGTCCTGGGTCGGGCATCAAGGCCGCCAATGTCCGGTTCAGACACCAGAGCAGCGCCGGTATAACCTTCGGAAATGCTCAGAATGTACGGCTTAACTTTCTCGAGTTCAACGACTGCAACATTGGTATCACAACTTGCGCAGGCGACATCCAATGCGGTGAGAGCCCCGAAGGGGCCGGAAAAATGATTGATAAATTGGCGGTATACGGTGGCACCTTCAAGAACCTGCAAACGGGCGCATACCTGCATGGCGGCACGGACGGTTTCATGAGCTTTGTTGGATGCCGATTCGAAAACATTAAGTCAACGGCGCTCTCTATGCATAGCGAGGGAAATTACATCACTGATTGTGATTTCATCAACTGCGGAAGGGCGGCATACGGAAAGCACTCACTTACCGTACACAACTGCTCGGTATCGGGAGGAGGCGGTTCCGAAGGGTTCAGAGGTGTTCACGAAATCATGAGCTGTCACATCCGGGGATGCGAACCGGCGGTTCAGGTATCCACCGATTTTGCTATTGTGTCGGACGTTGACGCCGAAGACGGCAGTATCGATTTGAGAGAAAACACCTGGGTCAGCCACTCGAGATTTTCCAATATCGATGCTTTGAACGGCGCGTACATCGGGCAAATCGATCTTAGTGAGTACGTGGACACGTCTCCGGTGCTTATCGACCAGACCGGCCCCACAACAC
>CAZEMW010000664.1:0-794 GCA_964513105.1 uncultured Fibrobacterota bacterium | reverse complement strand
GACCTGGACTGGTTCCGAAGACCCCGAGAGCAAGGTCATGCAGTACATTATCGAGCGCAACGGCGCCGAGATCGGACGGACCAACTGGAACCATTCGGCCGACTTTTACTACTTACTTCCGAACGGCTGGGAGGACGGTCATCCCGGCCCCGGCCTGTACCGGGATCCTTCAACGAGCTACATCGACTCGGGGGCCGCCGCCGAATACTCGGTTTCGGACTATAATGTGGTCGCGGTCAATCACGCCCAGATTCGTTCCGACGGCGAGATGGCCCAATTACGGCTTTGGTTCCACGGTGTCACTCCCGACAGGATTATTGGAGCGAAAACAAGCGAGACCACCTGGGAGAAACTTAGCGACAGCGTTTATGTACCGCTTGGATCACTTACCATGACTGAAGCCGGCGGCGGTAAATCGTATAAGGCGGTCCGGTACCTGCCGCAGTCGGCATCCGGACTGCGAGGACCAACTTCCGTTAATGAACCGGGTCAAATTACCGCCGGGTACACGAAATCTCTCTATGCCGTCACTCCCGAATCGAGAGTGTATGTCTACAACCTGAAGGGGGCCCGGGTAGGGGAACTGGAGGGAAGTCGCGTTCTGAAAGTAAACGACACGAACCTGCTTCTGAAGCGGGATCTGAACCTGGCGGCCGGATCATACGTGCTGCCGTTGCTCAAGAAAAAAGTGACGATCCTGCGAGGTGTGAGATAGAAAGCCCCAACGTGGGAGTCCCATAGAAAATAAGCCGGGAGATCTTCCCGGCTTTCCTGCGTGGCAGGCATTATCCGCC
>CAZEMW010000663.1:0-2596 GCA_964513105.1 uncultured Fibrobacterota bacterium | reverse complement strand
CATGTAAGCCATTGATTCCTGGATAAACGAAGCTCTGTTTAGTCTTTGATTTTTGATTCTTGATCTTTGATCTTCAGTCGCAGAGCTTGTCGAAGTCTAATCTTGCCCGAAGGGCCCTGTGGATTCTCGTGAACTTGAGCTACTCTCTTCTCCGGCTGCGCGGGAATTGCTCGACCGACTCGACGGTCTTGATCCTGAGCAGTGTGCGCTTTTTCTAAGGGGAAAGACCTCGATTCCCTCCGCTATTTTGGCTCGGCAACTGGCCTGTCGAAAAAAGGCGCGATCAAAACTGCCGTCCCTGAGTCAGACTGAATTTCTCTACGAACCGACTGCCCTCGAACAGGCCTCCGGCGAAATTGCCGCCGGCTTTCATGCATCAGTGCTCAAAGCCGATTCTGTTGCCGATTTGACCGGTGGGTTGGGCATTGACTCAATTTTTTTCCGACGCAGCGCCGAGCGTGTTCGCTACGTGGAGGCAAATTCGGTACTCGCCCAACTCTTTCGGATAAATACAAATAAGCTTGGTTTGTCCGTCGATATCGTGCAGGGAGATGCTGCCGAAACGGTTTCGCGGTTCGGCATTGACGAGTTCGATGCATTGTATCTGGATCCCTGTCGGCGGACCGCGGACAGAAGAACGGTGTCGCTTCGAATGTCTCGCCCCAATGTTGAAGAGCATCTGAAGATGTTCCTCAATAAGGCCCGGGAGGTCTGGGTCAAAGCCGCACCTGCATATGAACCCGCCGAAGCGGTACGAGCCTTTCCGACTCTTCATTCGTTTCTGGTGGTTTCGGTAGAGGGGGAATGCAAAGAATGTATCCTTCGCATAACCCGTGGGGTCCCCAAAACGGTGACATATTCGGCGGTTGTTCTGAGTGCCGAGGGAGAACCGCTCATTTTCAGCGGAGTACCTGATTCGCAACGCCGTTTCTCCGACTCCGGCGCCTACCTCCTCGTACCGGATCCGGCCATTCGGCGGGCTCGGTTGAGCGCGGTTATCGCGGATCGGTTCGATCTATCTCACCTGAACAGGTCTGTCGACTATCTCCTCTCGGACCGTCCTGTCCCCGGGTTTCCCGGAAAGGCGTACCGAATACGGGAGCAGATGAAATGGAACAGGAAACGGGTAAAAAAGTATTTGAAAGCCGGTGAGATATTTGCAGCCGGAGTTTCTCGACGCGATTTCCCGATGAGTACGCAGGAACTGACCAAAATGCTTTCGCTGAGGGATGCCGGGATCGATCAGCTTTTTTTTACGCGTGACCGCGAGGGAAACAAAATATTCATCCACGGACGTCGCGAATCCTGAAACTAACTTCCGGCATTTGGGAGAGCGATATGCTATATCGAACAGACTCTTTGGTGTGCGTGGAGCGGTAGGTAGTTACGAAACCGCCGACGAGATCGTATTCTGCGCAGAAGGTGAGTGTAAAGTATTTTTTCAGGAAAACCTCCGGCCAGTAACCATCCGTAATCAGCGCGGACGGAAGAACTGTACCGGCAACTGTTGGAATCGTGGCTATATGGCATTTATACGATACGAGCTTCCCCTCATCATCTGGATTCTCACGATGCTCACCCTCACTTCGATACCGGGGCGGCATCTTCCCCCTGTTGGGGATTGGGGGCTGGACAAACTGGTTCATTTCTTTGAATATGGGCTGTTGGTTATGCTTTTATTTCGCTATCTTCGATTCCGCAGAAAACTGAAAAAAAACATCAGTATTCTGATAGGTGCGGCCTTTTGCCTGCTTCTTGCCGCCGCGGATGAACTCCACCAGATTCCTATACCAAGCAGATCTGCTTCCTGGCGGGATTTGGCAGCGGATCTCCTGGGAATTAGTACGGGCCTGGCGATTGTCTGGTTTGCAGGAAAGGAGAACTGTGAAGTTGACCGAAATCCTGATAGGGCATGAAGAGTCGGACATGCGACTCGACAGACTCCTTCGGAAGAACATGGCCTCAACCCCGCTGTCCGAAATATATCGACTCCTTAGAACCGGAAATGTGCGCGTAGACGGGAAACGTCGAAAAGAGAATTATCGGCTGAAAGAAGGGGAAAAGGTCGAGATTCAGGGCAATACCGCTGCTCTCTCGATACAGAAGTCGGGCCTCAAGGTGTCGGCGGATCTGGTGAAGAAGCCCTTTTTCCGCAGGAATTTTAAGATTCTGTATGAAGATGAATGGATTTTGGTGTGTGACAAGCCTGCGGGACTGGTCGTGCACTCGGGTACCGGTCATCTTGGTGGTGACACCCTTATCGAACTGGCGGCCGCCCACCTTGCGCGGAAAATAAAATCGGGTCAAACCGCCGAGCCGATGCTGGTGCACCGACTGGACAAGCATACCAGCGGTGTCATTTTGCTTGCAAAAGAGAAAACTACTGTTCGGTATCTCCACGACTGCCTTCGGGAAAGAAGCGTTGAGAAGCGGTATACCGCGATATGCCACGGCATCCCCCGGAAACAGAAAGGTGAGATTCAGCTCGACCTCGTTCGGTCCGGTAACCTCGCAATGGGAACAAAAATGGTTGTCGGCGAGATCGGCAGATTTTCCGGAAGTTTTTATGTATTTATTTGAGATCTCGGAGCATTAT
>CAZEMW010000662.1:0-2599 GCA_964513105.1 uncultured Fibrobacterota bacterium | reverse complement strand
CGCTTCGCGAAAGGAGATTCTATTCACGCGTAAGAATCAAGGTAAGTGAGATTCCCCTATGGTGACCGTGAACGGTCTCCATCGAGTCGACCGACCTGCCGATGCAGAACCAGTAGTCCTGCTCCCACGCTCCCACCTGAATCGAGCAGTGCCGGCCGAATCCAGTCCAATAATGTAGGTTTGTTACGGGGGTTTTGCCGGTGCCGGCCGGGCGTTCTCCCCGACTCGAGCACAGGAGAGTACTCGGCCCAACAATCCCGGGGAGCCATATATGAGAATGATCACTACGATACTGACGACGGCATTCTGCTGCGTTGTCTCTGTGGCCGACGCGCTTTCCATAGATGTAAACAAGTCGGCAGACACCCGGATTGTCCATGGTGAATGGGACGGCACTCAGGACGTTCAGTTCACCAATCGCATACAGCCCTATGGACCGGATGTCGACTCACGGGGTCTTCAGTTCGTGAGCGGCGACACGTACACCGTCACTGGTGCGTTCCAGGGCAGCGGGTATAACGGGAGCCCGGTAGTGGGTGTCGACTCCGGCGTGGTCCTTGAATTCCACGGCACATTCACCGCTGATCAGGGGGGAGCCAAGCCGTCCCTTTCACTCCGGAGAGGCGGACGAATCATGTTTGGACCGGATGCCGTAGTCGATGTCATCATGAACGATGCCTGGTTCACCCGCCAGATCTGGGTAGACGGCGACGGGACCGGGGTGCTGGAATTCGCCGAGGGATTCATTGCGGACAGGTCCGATGCGGGTACGCATTTCGTGCCGGTCGGTCTTGGATCGTACCGCCTTTCCAATGCCATTCTGGAGACTCATCATTCCCGGAGCCTGCCCTCGGTACGACGACTCGATATTGTTGGAGAGGACAGCACGTATGATAAACGAAACGCCCATTTAGTTTTCGAGGACCGTCCGGGTTCGGTCTGGCGCGTTCTGACAAACGACCAGGTGTATGACGGCGGATTGTGGTGCTCGGTGGACGTCACGGTCGAAACACGGAAAAATCTCGAACTTAACGGAACCCAAACCCACTGGAATTTCCACAATTACACCAATTACGGCGGCATACACCTGACAAAGGATCTTGTCACCGTGACCAAAACCGGCCCCGGCGATCTCGTGCTCAGCGGTGAACAGTCGTACGTGCCGGGCTCGCGCATGGTTGTGAGTGACGGCACGGTCGTATTCAGGACAGAGCCATTCGCGGAAAGTGGAAAAGGAAGCAATCCCGGTCAGTATTTAACCGTCGAGGTCAAAGACGGGGGAACGGCCGGATTCGAGTCTGAGATCAGCCGTATCCAATCTCTCCTGATTGGAGAAAATGGAACCGCCGAGATTACCCTTGGATCATCGGTGCAACTAACGGATACGCTTGCCGTTCAGGGCACTCTCGTCGTGGTGGTGCCCGTCTCCCATACGCCCAACGCCGGGGACAAAATCCGTATTGAGGGGGCGGTTGTCCGAAACGCGCCGGTCGACAACATCACCCTTCCCGAGCTTCCCAGCGGTCTGTCGTGGAACAATGAGAATTGGAACTCTGCAGGTGAAATCGCCATAGTAGGGACCTCCCAGCTCACGAGGCCGGTGTCAAACCCGGAATTCCGTGAAGCCCAAGCAGCCGGCCGACCGAAAAAAGCGCTTCTTCCGATGAGAGGAACGTACCCAAACAGATCCGGTGGGATGTCACTCCAGGGACGATCGTACCACCCGCACGGAGAGACCGCCGCGGGGATTCTGGTTTTTCCGGGGAATCAGTCCAAACCACGTAACTGATAGCAGATCAATTCTCCGCGTGCGATTTATATTTTGATCTCCTTCTATCTCCCGTGATCGTACGCCCCGCTCAAGATTTTCCTCATAAACCCGACAAACGGCGCGGAAATTCAGGATTCGATATAGATAATGGAAGTGATCTCTTTTCTGAACAACAAGGGCGGTGTGGGCAAGACCACCCTTTGCTGCAATATGGCCCAATCACTGGCGATTTCGGGCAAAAAGGTGCTCTGCATCGACAATGACAGCCAGCATAGTCTCAGTAATCGATTGCAGGTGCCGGTTCGCAAGACCACATTGCGTACACTGTATCGTGATTTCAACGATGCCGACGACTATGTGCCGTTTCTTGAAAAAGCGGTCACAATGACCGCACTTCCCAGACTTCATTGCATAACCTCGGCCTTTTCGCTGATCAACTCAGACGTAAAATCGCTTAAAGCGCTCAAGGATTTGATCGAGAAAAGCGAAATCAGCGAATTCTACGATTTTGTGCTGATAGACAACCATCCCGGTGTCGATCGGCTCCAGCATGCCTCGATTCTGGCGTCAACTCGATTCTTTGTTCCGGCGTTTCTACGTCAGCAATCGCTCGAGGGACTGGAAGAGCTGGTCACGTTTCTGCGTCGGCTGATTATCTCGAATGATGCCATCAGGATTATTCCCAATCATGATGAGGGACTGAAGCACGACAAGGAAATGCTCAAGAAGCTGCGCTCCGCATATCCGAGCAATGTAACCGAAACGGTTATCCCGAAAGACCGTATGATCGAGGAGGTCGAAGTACAGGGAAAAATCCTGTTCCTGGAC
>CAZEMW010000661.1:0-2611 GCA_964513105.1 uncultured Fibrobacterota bacterium | reverse complement strand
CGTTGCGGGAGTTTCAAAAATACCGCGCACTGTGGTTGCCGGACGGCAAAACAGAGGTTGTGACGTTCATGCTGGGTGAATGTTACCGGGTCCTTGATCTCAACCGTGAGGCACAAAAGCATTATCAATACGTTCTGGATCGGTTTCCCGAGGGTCGGCTTGTCGCGCCGGCTCTGTATCGACAACTCCAGTCGGCGTATCACTCCAGGAACAGCGAATCGGCCGACAGCGTGCTCGATGTATTCAACCGGCGTTTTGACTCGCATCCATTGTTCTACAGCGTATACTACGAAGCGGCGAAACTCCATTTCCGAAAGGAACGATTCGGAGATGCCACCGAATTGCTCAACAAGATCCCTCGCTCGTCTTCACGGCATTTCCAGGCGCAATTCCTGGCCGGTCTCTGTTATGTAAAACTGAAAAAGAACGAAAAAGCCCTGTTCCATCTGTCCTATGTAAAAGAGAACTGCAAAGACACCGAAATTGTGGGGGAGACATTTGTCGTACTCGGTGATCTCTATGATGCACGAAAGGAATATGAGACGGCGCTCTCTTTCTATACCGGCGTAGCGAAGGAGAGTCCTCGTTGGGCGTATGCACAGGTAAAGACTGCCCGCGTGCATCTGGATCTGGGTTTTCCGGAGAAGACCGAAGCGATGGCGCGGGAGTTCATGGAGAAGTACCCGGGCTCCGACTACTATTTCGAAATGGTGACGCTGCTGGAGCGGGCATACGCCGCGATGGGCGAAAAGGAGAGAGCCGCCAAACTGGAAAAGGGGGTGTACAGTAGAATCACCGAGGCACGTCTGGCGTTTGAATTCAATGAAGAGCTCGCACTTATCCGGGATCTCTTGCAGGGCTGGAAGCAGATTGAGCTTGACGCAATAATTGATAAGGATGAAAAGGGGATTGCTGCCGCACAGGAGGCGGTAGGAAGAATTTTGAAACTTGAGGATCAATGCTTCGCCGTCCTTGAACAGCTGGATGCGGCACCGCCGATGGGGAAAGAAGGCGAAATTCCCGGACTGGCGGAACGTCGCTATGCACGGCGGCTTGAGAACACGGTCACCCGTCTCGAAGACAGCGTGGAGTACCATGCGCAGACGCTGGATATTCTCAGGGACAAGGTGCACGGTGACACTACCACCGATACCACCATGCAGAAACGCATTGCCAAAGAAGAACAGATTGTCGACAGCCTCCAGTCGGTCGCTGCCGCAACAGGCGAAGAGCTGCAACACCTTCGGTCGCTGGGATGGAGTCTGGGCTCCGGAGGGCGATTTGGCGACAAGATGCAGGCAAAATTCGTTGATTGGGCGTTCTCAAGATATCAGGAATCGAAGGAGGCGTTGGGGGAACTGAACCGACAGATCTCCTCTCAGCGGCGTAATGCCGAGCCGGAGGATTCATCCGGCATTTCGGGCGCAGAGATCGTTGCCAATCTTTCCGAGATAGATAGAGAAAAGCTTGAGGAAACAATTGTACTGCGACGAGAGCGTCTCATCACGCATGTACGGACGCTTCTTGACGCCGGGCCGGGAAACACGTTTGCGCCGCACATTCTGATGCGGCTTGCCGAGCTGCACTACGATGCGGCAAGTGACGATTTCGACCACCGACTTCGCGAGTACGAAAAACATCTCGCCGAGGGCACCGACTCCTCTTCCCTGCGCTTTCCTGAATACCGACTGGGGCGGGTTCTGGCTACCTACCAAAAGGTTATGCGGGAATATCCTTCATCCTGGGTCGCCGATGATGCCTACTATCATGCTGCACTGGGATATCGGAAGCTGGGGGAGGATTCCCTCGCCGTCGAAGTCTTTGAGCGGCTTATTGATGAGTATCCTGAGAGTGAGTACTATGTCGCCGCCAATATGAATGTCGGCCGATACTATTTCGAACATCCAAAGATTCGTGGGGGAAAAGGATATGAGCTTGCCGAGAACGCGTATCGTCGGGTGCTGTACTATCGTGATCACCCGCAGTTTGTCGAAGCCCTGTATCATCTTGGCTGGTGCTATTACATGCAGGACAGCTATGACGAGGCGATCGGGGTTTTCAAGTACCTGATCGAAGAGGTAAAACTTGATTTCGGTACGGAGTCCATGGAGGAACATCAGGTCGCCAATCCCTTGCTTCGGGCGGAGGCAATCGACTACATCGCGATCAGTTTCGATGAAAAAGGAAATATCCGGGAAGCCATCGATTTTCTTGATCTCATCGGCAATCCGGACTACGCGGCACTGGTGCTGAAACGAATCGGCGAGTTGCGTGAAGAGGACCTGGACTATTCACGTGCAATCGATATCTACTCAAGACTACTGGAGAAATATCCGTTCAGTCATGCGGCCCCGGAAGCAACGGTCGGGTTGATAAAGCTGTATGAAATGACCGGTCAGACGCAAAAAGCCATGGCACAGCGTCTGGATTTCTTCGAGACGTATGCCCCGGGTGCCGATTGGCGGGAGTCGGTGAAGGACACCAGCAAAATGGCGTCGGTGGATTCAATGGCCATATCGATCGGTTTCTTTGTTGCCGATGCCATGTACCGGGACGCGGAAGAGCGGGGGGATACGGCTATGTTTAAACAGGCGGTCGTTGACTATGCCCG
>CAZEMW010000660.1:0-2616 GCA_964513105.1 uncultured Fibrobacterota bacterium | reverse complement strand
GCGCCGGCTAAGAAGAACTATATACGCCGACAAACCCGCCTGCGCGGACTCGTCGCCTACAGTACCGAAATCGCCGTATCTCACCGGATACGGTTCTTTGTGACGCCTCGCCAGTCACTTTCTCGCTCGGCCGAGGCACTAAAGCGGGTTTCCGGACAGGCACTAATGTAACATCAGCAACGGTACCCCAGCCCGTCGAAAGGTTTCCGGATTATCTATATGGGTTGAATGTATGTCGGATTTGATCGATATTGATGAAGGCTTGTCTGCGACCAGTTTCTTCATCGGCAACCGTGTCTCTGAAGGTCACAGTATTTTTGTATGCTGAATTCGAGGTCATACACGAATAATGATGCGCTCAGAAGACAATCCGCGACCGGATGTATGTGTATAGATAAAGTGGTAACAAATTCCCTGTAGGGAGAAGCCGCAAACCCTTACATTCAGTACACGGCGGGCGGTCTGAATTGGCGGGAGTAAGAGGGAAAGGTCCCGGTGAGAAACGTTCCGCACAGGGGATTTCTCCGGCTGGGGGGAATGTTCTATACAATATTGGGAGGCATAATTTGGGAAATGCACAAAAACTTGCGAATTGGGCTGCGAGACTGAGCAGATTGAGTCCTGCGATTTCGTTCACGAGAGTTGCCGTTCTTGTAGCTGTTTTCGGCATTTCCATTACTGCTGCTGTGCGCCAACAGGTAAAAGACGCCTGGGATTTCGAGTATGAGAAGCTAAAGGTTCATCTTCGACACCCCGACAGCTATCTCTGGATGGGAATGAGAGATTGCGAAGAAAAAGGGAAATCCAAGCCGGTACAGAAAGATCAGGCCTATCATTCGTCGGCTCTGATTCTGCCCGAGGATTCCGCGCCGGCCGATGTCGTTATTCGTCGTACCAGAGCCCTGCTGGATCACCTCAAGTCGACCACGGGCAATTCGTTCAATGATTTCGAGTCGCGTCTGCAGAGTCTTGAGTCGGAGAGCTGGAGTTCCGAGTCTCAGGAGAAGGAGGCATTCCTGTCCGCCTGTGCACTCAGAAGAGAAATCGCATTCACTAACCCGGAATTGGGTTTTGATGAAATACTCTTCACCGCACACGCCTATGACGGAGAACGACACATGTGTGACCAGTACTTCGGATTCAATGTGAAAAAGGGGGGATCTCTGTACAGAATACGGAACCCATTTTCCGAAAACCCGACGGTCGAAGATATTCTGGTGGGAGCAAAGGTTGAGAACGGCAATCAGGCGGGCTCGACTATCAGTGGTGAAGGTGCTTTTCTGTCGCCCGATCTGGATTACGACGGAAACCGGATTGCTTTTGCCTGGGTTGACAATGCCGGCAAAGGAGACGGATCATGGCGTGAGGAGAATACCTACAAGGTTTTCACAGTGAATGCCGACGGATCATCGCTACGGCAACTGACCACGGGTAGTTGGAATGATTTCGATCCGTGCTGGCTACCAAACGGACGGATCGCTTTTATTTCTGAACGACGAGGAGGATTTGGTCGCTGTCACGGCCGACCGGTCCCTACGTTTACTCTGTATTCCATGAAGGACGACGGAAGTGATGTTATCTGTCTATCTTTCCATGAGACGAATGAATGGCATCCGAGTGTCGACAACAACGGTCAGATTGTCTACACCAGGTGGGATTATGTCGACCGGGACTCCGACATAGCACATCATTTGTGGCTATGCTATCTGGATGGGAGAGATCCTCGGGCTCCGCATGGAAACTATCCGCACCCGATTTCACCGGTACCGGAGGTGCCCTGGTACGAGAATCCGGTCGGTGACGGCAGAAAGAAACGTCCCTGGATGGAAATGAATATTCGGGCAATTCCGGAATCCGGTACCAAATACGTTGCCACGGCGGCACCTCATCACGGCTACGCGCACGGATCTCTGGTGTTGATCGATATCGCCGTGGAAGACGACAATGTAATGTCTCAGGTCAGACGACTGACACCCGATGCGATTTTCCCCGAATCCGAGGGAGGGAAAAGCGATCACGGACCGTATGCCACAGCCTGGCCACTGACTGAGCAGGTGTACCTTTCCGCTTTCCTCAGGGATATCTACTACCTGGATGCATTCGGCAACAAGGAACTTCTGTGTACCCGTGACGAAGCAATGATTGCTACTTACGGCAGTCTGGAAAACGCGAGTAGACCGGACAGATTCTATTTGCTCGACCCGATTCCCCTGCGCCGACGGGATAAGCCAAATTACACATCGGTGAGAACATATCAGGGCGAGAGAGATCGCGATGATGTTCCACGTGCGACCATTTCGGTTACCGACATTTACAATGCCGATATGCCGTGGCCGGAGAATTCCGAGATAAAGTACATGCGCATTGTGCAGCTCATTCCAAAGGCTACCTGGAAAGTGAATGAACCTCGGATGGGATATGCAAACCAGGGGATTGGGAGGATTCCATTGGGTGTTGTCCCGGTTCATGAAGACGGCAGTGTGTATTGCGAAGCTCCTGTCGGGAAACCAATCTACTTCCAGGCTCTAGACAGTAACTACATGGCGGTGCACTCCATGAGGTCTGTCACCTATGTTCATCCCGGGGAACACCTGTCATGTGCAGGCTGCCATGAAG
>CAZEMW010000659.1:0-2627 GCA_964513105.1 uncultured Fibrobacterota bacterium | reverse complement strand
GCGGATCGAGCAATTCAGTTTGTGCGGGATTCCTATGTAAACGCTCCCGATAAACCGTTTTTTTGCTATTTCGCACCGGGATGTGCCCATGCCCCGCACCAGGTCGGAAAAGAATGGAGCGACAAATACAAAGGCAAATTCGATATGGGCTGGGATGCATATCGGGAAATGGTCTTTGCCCGCCAGAAGGAAATGGGTTTTTTCGCAGAGGATGCAAGATTATCGCGCCATGATCCGGATGTGCCTGAATGGGATAGTCTGTCCTCGGAGCAGAAGAAACTTTATGCGCGTTTCATGGAAGTTTACGCCGGATTCCTTACACACTGCGACCATCAGATAGGACGTCTTCTGGACTCGCTTGATGCAATCGGAAAACTCGACAATACGATTGTTATGCTGATCTCCGACAATGGGGCCAGCTCGGAAGGCGGCGTGAACGGTGCCTTCAACGAAATGAGCTCCTTTAACGGCGTATGGGAGAAACTGGAAGACATTGTGCCCCGCGCCGATAAGCTTGGAAGTCCCGAATCGTACAATCACTACCCGTGGGGGTGGGCCTGGGCGGGCAATACTCCTTTCAGGCGTTGGAAAAAAGAGGTGTACCTTGGCGGCAGTACCGATAGTTTCATCATCCATTGGCCGAAGGGCATAAAGGCAAAAGGCGAAATCCGCACACAATACGCACATGCGATAGATATGGTTCCTACCGTGCTTGAGGCGCTTGCTATCGAATCGCCGAAACAAATTCAAGGCGTGTCCCAGTCGTCTATGCATGGTGTCAGTATGATGCATACCTTCGATAATGCCAATGCGCCGACAAAACATCATACCCAGTATTTCGAGATGTTCGCCTCACGGGCTCTCGATCACGACGGCTGGCGGGCGGAATGTGGTTTCCCCGGGCCAAGCTATGCGGAAGGAGAGGAGCGTGGATATCATCTCGGCGATCAGATAAACAGCGAAGTACTCAATGATCTGGATGCTCACGGATGGGAACTCTATCACACCGAAGTTGATCCGACAGAATGCGAGAATGTCGCCTCACTTCATCCCGAAAAGCTCAGGGAAATGGCGGGGCGTTGGTATGAGGAGGCGGGAAAGTACCAGGTTATGCCGCTTGACGGCACGCTTATGCAGCGTCTGGCAGTTGAACGTCCGCGTATTACAAAAACAAGAAATCGCTATACGTACTATCCGGGATTATCCGAAGTTCCCGTCGGCAACACACCGCCCGTGTTCAATCGTTCGCATAGCATTACCGCCAGGGTTACTATTCCTGCAGGCGGGGCGCAAGGTGTATTACTCGCGCATGGCGGCGTAGCCGGAGGATACACGCTTTTTGTCAAAAACAACAAGCTTCATTACATTCATAATTACTGCGGATTGAGGGAGTTGGCAGTGAGTTCCGAAACAGAAGTCCCGGAGGGTGAAGTGACGTTGCGTTATGAATTCGAACCTACGGGAAAGCCCGACATTCGTAACGGCAAGGGCTCTCCCGGTCGTGGTCAGCTTTACATAAACAACGCACTGGTCGGCAATGCGAATTTCTCCATTACGACGCCTGTATTTTTTGTATCGAGGGCCTGAGTTGCGGTTACGACTTCGGGGAAGCCGTAACGCCGAGTTATAAAGCGCCGTTCACTTTCACCGGCGACATTCACGAAGTAACCGTCGATCTCTCCGGTGAATTGATAAAAGACGCCGAGGCTGACATCCGTGCCTTGATGGCCCGGCAATAAATGCGGAGGGTTTATTGCTGCAGTGGAGATGCAGAGGTTGAGTGGGCCGATCAGGCAGCGTATATCGGGCGAAAAGGACCTCGACTGCACACATCAGGACAAACTGAAGTAAACGGAATTGCGGCACATCTTTGACTTCATTACACTGCCGGGGGGAGAAGCGGGCGCTTTCACAATTGGAGAGCGCCCGCACTTTGTGCTCATGAAAAAGCCCCCGATCCCTGTGGGGATCGGGGGTAAGCGGTGTCCCGTTGAAGGGACAGGCGTGGAAAAGCTTCCGCTTATTCAAAAACCTTCTTTATGCGATCGAATACTTCGTCGATCGTGCCGATACCGTCGATATCCCGCACAATTCCTTTCGGACGGTAGTAATCGAGGCACGGCTCACTCTGACTCTTGTAGGTATTCATTCGGTTTTGGATCACCGCGGGATCTGCATCATCGGCACGACCTTCGATCGAGGCACGTTTCGCCAGTCTTGCTTTGACCTCTTCTTCGGCCACCGCAATGTTCACCACATGATCCAGCGGCTTGCCCAGCTCATCCAGGATCTTGTCCAACGCTTCGGCCTGCGGCGTGCTTCGCGGGAATCCGTCCAGAAGAAAGCCCTCGGCGACATCACTCTGCGCCAGACGCTCCTTCACCATAGCAATGGTGACTTCATCGGGAACGAGCTTGCCTTGCTCAGAATAGGATTTGGCGGTTTGCCCCAGTTCCGTGTTGTTCTTGATATGATGTCGGAACATGTCGCCGGTGGATATGTGCGGAACACTGAGGAAATCGGTCAGTTTTGCCGCCTGCGTTCCTTTTCCGGCTCCCGGAGGCCCAAACAGTACCACATTCTTTCCAGCCATATTAGCCCACCTTTCGCATGATTTAGTTTTGAGC
>CAZEMW010000658.1:0-2635 GCA_964513105.1 uncultured Fibrobacterota bacterium | reverse complement strand
GGACCACTTCGCTGTTAATAGGTGCCCATCCGGAGACTACCCGGTCATCGAGCGGAGTCGAGATGAACCGGCGTCCGTTTTCAGGAGTTTTCGGACAGGCACTACCCACGTTTCGCAGCCGACACACGGCATTCTGCGTAGGCGAAGGGGCGAAACCTTTATCAGATGCTTTTCACCAACCCTTCGGGGCTTCCTCTTTGAGAGTGCTGGAAGAAACCCGAGGAGAAAGCAGAGAAAGGTCGGCAGATTTTGAAAGTAGGAATCAGTACATGTCTTCTGGGTGAGAATGTTCGGTATGACGGGACCCATAAGCTTGACCGGTACTTGCGGGATGTGGTGGGGAAATATATAGAATGGGTCGGAGTTTGTCCGGAGGTGGAATGTGGGTTACCGGTACCGCGAGAAGCAATGCGGCTGGTGGGCAATCCCGAGCGGCCGATTCTCACTACAATACGAACCCATCGCGATTTGACCGAACAGATGGAGTCCTGGGCACGCGGTAGGCTCGACCAGCTCGCCCAACTGCGATTGTGCGGTTTTGTATTCAAAACCAAGTCACCGTCTTCGGGACTCAGCGGCGTAAAAGTGTATACCGAAGAAGGGATGCCGAGCCGAAAAGGCAGTGGAATATTCGCCCGGATGTTTGTCGAGCGATTTCCGCTTCTTCCGGTGACCGATGAAGGGCGTTTGCACGACCCCGACCTTCGGGAGAACTTTATCGAAAACGTATTCACCTACGCTCGTTGGCAGGAGTATGTCGAAACCGACGGTTCAAAAGAGGGACTCGTAAAATTCCACACCAGGCACAAGCTTCTGGTCATGGCTCATGATCCGGGTCGGCTCAAGGAGTTGGGCTTGATGGTGGCCGGGATGAAAGGTATGCTGCTGCCGGAACTCCACGACAAATATTTTGCTTTGCTCATGGACATTCTGAAAAAGCCCGCAACCGTCCCACGCAATGTGAATGTCCTTCAGCATACGGCCGGCTATTTCAAAAGAGACCTGCCCTCCTGGGAACGCACCGAACTGGCCCGTCGAATAGAAGAGTACCAAAACGGGTATGTGCCTCTGATAGTACCACTGGTGCTCGTGGAGCATTATGTACGCAAGCTGGGAATCTCCTACCTGGCCGATCAATACTATCTAACCCCTCACCCCGCGGAGCTTGCGCTTCGGAATCATGTGTAATGCCGGTAAAAATAGGATATCCCTGCATAAACCGTTCGATAGAATGTCAAGGCAATTCGACCTTTCGCTTGAAAAGCTACAGCGAAGATCGACTCCTGGAAACCGTCGCAAATAACCTGGAATGCCTTCGCCGGATGATCGAATATAACATTGAGAATCGACTCCTGTTTTTTCGCATATCCTCGGGTCTGGTTCCCTTCGCATCTCACGAGGTGTGCCGCACCGACTGGGCAACTTCATTTTCCAGGAGTTTTGCCGAGATCGGCGAGACTATCCGGAGAGCGGATATCCGGATTTCCATGCACCCCGACCAGTTCGTATTGATAAACGCGCTTCGCCCCGCCGTTGTCGACGCCGGAATCCGGGAGCTTGTGTACCATGCCCGGGTTCTCGATGCTCTCGGGCTTGGCACCGACGCCAAACTTCAGATACATGTGGGGGGTGTGTACGGCGACAAAGAGGCTTCAATGGCCAGATTTATAGAGCGCTACCACCGCTTACCAGATCCCGTACGCACCCGCCTTGTGATCGAAAACGATGATCGCAGTTTTACGGTACGCGACTGTATTCGCATTCACGAATCCACCGGAATCCCGGTCCTTTTCGACTGGTTCCACCACGAGCTGAACAACGAAGGAGACACCGGCGAAGAAGCAATAAAAATGGCGACCGCCACCTGGGGGGAGACCGACGGCGTTCCTATGATGGACTACAGTTCACAAGCTATGGGTGAGCGAAACGGCAAACACACCGAATCAATTGATCTTCGAAAATTCGGTAAATTCCTCAGAGCCCTCGGCCAGCATGATGCCGACATTATGCTGGAGATTAAAGACAAGGAAAAGAGTGCTATTCGGGCGCGGGATTATGTTGAGGGGGTGGGTCAATAATCCTTAAGCTTGCAACCGAAGAAAGGCTCTATGCATGGGTGAGATCGTGAGCCGGGTCTGCGACTGCGGTTTTTGAACATGGGATACGGTGTATACAGGCAGTAGCCATACGCCTGTGCCGATTGAACTGCTCGGACGTTATCATTCGTTTATTGTAATGTCGCAACTCGCATTCACTGAAGGACGAGAGATCGTATTTCTCCATATATGAAATCACGTAGGCGGCAACCCTGGAAGAAAAAGACAGGTTGTAATCCTCTGCTGCGACCAGAAGCCGTAAGACGTTGTTCAACCCGCCCGGGTTCTTTTTGATATAGTTACTGTCGTGGCACACAAAATCAATTGTTTTGGTTCTTAGACAATTCTCATAATGAGTAATGTCCAGATAATCGGTTGCCGGCGAATAGATTAGAGCATCAAAATCAAACAGGCAGCTTCGCGCCAGGTTGTCTTCCCGTGCATCCAGCACCCCGGATTTGAATGCCCAATGCCGGTCGAAATCCCATATGTCTATCAACAGTCCATTCAGATTAAGTTTGTATCCACCAAAGTAATTT
>CAZEMW010000657.1:0-2653 GCA_964513105.1 uncultured Fibrobacterota bacterium | reverse complement strand
CCTTTCATGTCGGGATGTATCCTACTTTTCGACCGGATAAAGGGATGGCCGTGGAAAACCCGGCAACATTCAACGAATGGGTTGATGCGCTGGCCGGCGCGGCCGACATGGAGATTTCCGACTACAAAACCTATCTCGAAGCGCTTCGGAAACGTCATGCGTACTTTCACGAAGTCGGTTGCCGGCTTTCCGATCATGGTATAGAAACGGTATATGCCGAAGAATATGTGGAATCGGATATCAAGAAGGCATTTGAGCAGGTGCGGTCGGGGAGTGAGCTGGATGAGAAACAGATCGCGCAGTTCAAGTCGGCAATGCTCTACGAATTTGGGCTCATGGATCATGAACGAGGCTGGGTGCAGCAGCTTCACCTGGGGGCAATCCGCAACAACAACACGCGGCTTTTCGAAAAACTAGGGCCGGATACGGGGTTTGATTCAATCGGTGATTTTGAAATTGCCCGGCCAATGTCCACTCTTCTGGACCGTATGGATCGGACGAATCAGTTGCCGAAAACGATACTGTATAATTTGAATCCGCGCGACAACGAGCTTCTGGCGACCATGATCGGGAACTTCCAGGACGGCTCCGTGCCGGGAAAAATGCAGTTCGGCAGCGGCTGGTGGTTTCTGGACCAGAAATCGGGGATGGAACGTCAGATCGATGCGCTCTCGAACCTTGGGTTGCTCAGCCGCTTTGTCGGTATGTTAACCGATTCGCGTAGTTTTCTATCATATACTCGACATGAGTATTTTCGCCGGATTCTGTGCAACATCCTGGGCCGGGATATAGAAGATGGTCTCATTCCGCGAAATTATGAACTGGTCGGTGGAATGGTTCGTGCTATATGCCACGATAATGCGGCATCGTACTTCGAATTTGACCGTAAAGCGTAACCCAAGTTTCGCAGTCGAGAGCCGCTGTGGCAATTGTCGGTCGCCACACCAGGTTAAGATCGTGCAACAGTCTACACAGAATGCCGTGAGTTGATTGCGAAACCTGGGTTAGAAAATGCAGAATCGAGATGCCGAGATTCCGGTGTACGGACACCGGGCAAGAGGCAAAATGGTACCGAAGGGGCAGATTGCCTCCGGGCTGCCGGAACTCATGCTCTGAGTTCCACTGAATGATGCCGGGCTGCTCAGCCTTTCTGGTTGGGGCCGGGCTTCGGGTAAGAATCCTTACCGTTCCATTGGTTACGGAAGTATGGGCTCTTTCGAGCAGAAAATGGGACAGGAGAGTTAATGGGAAGGGAAAAAACAAAGCAGGACCTTCTCCGCGAGAACCGAGAGCTCAAGAAGCTGCTTGAGCAAAAAGACTCGGAACTCATGAAGTATCGTGCTCAGGCATTGGTGGGAGCAGACTCCTCCTTTCTGGAATGGATTCAGAACCACACGAGCGCTATCTGTGTGCATGATCTTGAAGGAAACTACCTCGAAGCAAATGAACAGTTCTGCACCATGCTGGGGTACTCGCGTGATGAGCTCCTGACCCTCAACATCAGTCACGTAACTACCGACTTTAATCCTCGAATGTATCAGGAGGTTCTGGCCCAGGCTGCCGCCGCGGCTTCGGTTGGCATGGAAGGGGTGTATCGAAAAAAGGACGGCGCCATAATCATGGTTTCGATACACACCGGAGTACTCGAAAACAACCGTGGCGAGATTGTTGTCGACCTCGTTCAGGATATAACCGAACGAAAGAACACCGAACAGCAGCTTCAGGAATACCGCACCCGGCTCGAGGATCTCGTACGGGAGCGGACTGAAGAGCTGACTAAGACCAATGCGGATCTTCGACGCGAGATTCGTCGGCGCGGGCGTGCCGAGAAACGGCATGAAGAAGAGCGTGAACTCTTACGGACGCTTATCGACAATCTTCCCGATCACATCTTCATCAAGGATCCTCGTGGTCGGTATATGCTTGACAATCGTGCACACGCGGAGTTCCTGGGACGCAAAACACCACGTGGGGTTATCGGGAAGACTTCCTTCGACTTTTTCCCAAAGAAACTCGCCGATAAATATGAGGCAGACGATCGTGAGGTGATGGAATCGGGAGCACCTCTTATAGAGAGGAAAGAGCCCACACTCGATCGGGAAGGTCGTCCCCGCTGGGTCTCAACGTCTAAAATCCCGATTCGTGACGACGACGGACGAATTCGTCGCCTGGTTTGCATCAGCCGTGATATAACGGAATTGAAACGCGCTCAGGATGCCCTCGAGGACGAAAGAAATCTGCTCAGGACGCTTATCGACAATATGCCGGATTTCATCTTCATCAAGGATGCCAAAAGCCGGTTTGTTGTCAGCAACATAGCCCACGCGCGTGCGCTGGGGCTTGAGAAGTCTCAGAAGATGGCCGGTCGCACGGACTTCGACTATTTCCCCAGCATGCTCGCCGGGGAGTACTTTGTTGACGAACAGCGGATTGTGGCAACCGGAACGCCGATGATAGATCACGAAGAGCCGACTGTCGACACGAATGGGCACGAGCGATGGCTGTCCACGACAAAAGTTCCGCTGAGAAGCTCGCGGGGACGGGTCAAAAGGAATGTCGGAATCAGTCGGGATATCACGGAACGAAAACGGTTCGAAAAGGCGCTGCAGAAAGCAAAGGATGAACTGGAGATACGAGTGGCCGAGAGGACATC
>CAZEMW010000656.1:0-2656 GCA_964513105.1 uncultured Fibrobacterota bacterium | reverse complement strand
CCGTGACCGTCGAGATGACCTATGCCGACACAACGGTTCTGTTACCGGTATATCTCGAGCGCCAGGCGAAAGAAGATCACGTGCTCATGGAAGCGCTTCAGTTTTCTCAGGAGGGAGAACTGGGGGCACGAATCGGATACGAAATCGAGCTTGAGCGATTTGTCGACGACAACAAGACATTTACTCTGGAGGTCCTCAACCTGCCCGACAATTTCACCTATGAGTTCCGGGAAAAATCCGGTGAAGACAACGACCGTAACCGTCGCGTTTCCCGGATTCGGTTTAAAAAGGGAGTTACAACCAAGGAGCTCACACTATACATCAATATGCCCAAAGAGATTGAAGCCGAACAGTTGAATGACAAGCTCTCATTTTTCGTCCTCGCGCTCGATCGGTTTTCCGTGCAACGACTTGGCAACCTGAAAAGTAAAAGTGAGGGACTCGCCATTGCACGAGAAGATTTGGACAGCGCGAACCTTTCCTATGAGATGCTCGAGCTTATTCCACGCGGACGGGCCGAGTTAAGCATTACGGCATCAAACCTGTTCCACAAGGTAAAAATCGGTGATCTCACCGACTTCAATTTCTCTCTCCATAACAGTGGAACCGTCCCACTCGAGAGGGTGCGTATCGCGAGCACGCTTCCTCTGGACTGGAGTGCGAACGCAGTTCCGGAGAAAGATATCAGTCTGGGAGTCGAGAGCAAGAGCACGGTCAAAATGAGTGTCATTCCCGCGCCCGACGTAGTTGCCGGGGATTACGAAATAAAGGTTACCGCAACGACCATGCATGAAGGAAGAGAGGTTGAGGCGAAGGCTAAGACCTTTCGTATACAGATAGAAGGAAAATCGAATATTCTGATTGGTACTATACTCATGCTTGCTTTGATTGGAATGGTGGTCGGAGTGGCTGTCATGACAATCAAGGTTACTCGACGATAGGTGCGTTTATGTTAACTATCGAAAAACTCAACAAAGTGTACCCAAACGGTGTCCATGCCGTCCACGATCTTGATCTGAAAGTTTCCGTCGGCAACATTTACATCATGCTTGGCGCAAACGGCGCAGGTAAGACAACAACCCTGATGCTGACGCTTGGGTTCACCGCACCGACGTCCGGACGTATCCTCATAAACGGGATAGATATCAATAAGGAGCCGCTCAAGGCCAAACATCACGTATCCTATGTTTCGGAGAATGTGCAACTCTACGGCAATTTCACCGCAATGCAGAATCTTGAATTTTTTGCTCGAGTCGGCGGGCGTCCCGATATCACGCGGGATGAGGTATCGGGAACGCTCACGAGGGTGGGGCTCCCCGAAGAAACGCACGGACGGCAGGTGAAAAGTTTCTCTAAAGGAATGCGACAGCGTCTCGGCATTGCGATCGGCATTATTCGGCAAACGGAACTGATCCTTCTCGATGAGCCTACTTCGGGACTCGATCCCAAAGGTGGACAGGAATTCGTGCACCTGCTGAAAGAGCTTCGTGACGAAGGACGGGCAATTCTGATGACCACTCACGACATTTTCAGGGCCAAAGAGCTGGCCTCCTGCCTGGGAATTATGGTGCGTGGAGAACTCGCGGTAACCCGGACCGCGTCCGAACTGGTGAACGAAGATCTTGAAAAGCTTTATATTGCCCACATAAAGCAGTCGGTCGGCGGATAGTGTTCAAGGGGTCGAGGCACTGAATGGGGTTTTCGGACAGGCACTAGTTAGACCCGGTTCGCTCCTCGAAGGAAATCGGACCGGGTACGACACTGCTCGTAAGACTGGATGCGCGCTCTCCGGCGTATCGTTGCAGACAAAAACCCGGTACCCATCACACGCACCGGTTGCCGCATCCCGGCGTTGCAACTTTTTCAACTCCCCTGCTCACATCGATATCGAGTAAAAGTTTCCCCCAAAACCTATGAATGGAGAAAAAATGAAGTCGATCCCAGTGCAGGTGGATGCCGCTACGATTGTGAAGCCGTTCAGCCACTTTTTTCGGGCAACCGGCTACGCCAACGTCGATTACACCTATACTAAACCAACGCTTCGCATGTACGACTACCTGTCTTCATTCGAAGGTCAAATGGTGTATATGCGTCTCCATAATATCCTTACCTGCCACGGCAAAGGGGACCACTATTTTGTGACCGAGGGCTCGGACTACGGGAATCCCCGGGACGGTAAAGCCCCGTTCGACTCTGTCGTATCAGTTGACGACAAAGGCAACCTGTCGTACAACTGGGAGACCGTCGACAGGGTGTATGACATTTTTGTTGAACACGGCATGAAAGCTATTGTGGAAACAGTGTACATGCCCTCGTGCCTTCGACCCGACACGACCGAAGATTATCGGGACCCTCCTTCGGATTTCACGTTGTGGGGAAAAGTTGTCGAGGATTTTGTTCGCCATCTGGTTGATAGATACGGTGACGCAGCGATTGCACAATGGTATTTCGAGGTCTGGAACGAGCCGGACGGCAAGGGTGAATTTAATGCTAACCCTGAAACTCTTTTCGCACTCTACGACTACATGGCACACGCGGTAAAAAAAGTGAATAGTCGATTTCGAGTCGGTGGGCCGGCTACCATGCAGAATTCGAATTCGTTTACGATGTTCGAAAAGTTCCTTGCGCACTGCGCATACGGTGTAAACTATGCCGC
>CAZEMW010000655.1:0-2660 GCA_964513105.1 uncultured Fibrobacterota bacterium | reverse complement strand
ACTAGAATCCTGAAAAAGATGTTCATAGAACGGATATGAAGGGCATGGTCTTGACATGCAGATTGCATGACCGTATTTTTCGAACAATTGTGCATATTGTTCGAAAAATTGAGTTTGCGGGTACAAGATGAAACATAAGGGCGGCAAAAAAACAGGCGAACGGATCCTCTCCGCCGCCAAGAGTCTCTTTGAGCGACAAGGCCTCAATAAGACCACGATCGACGACATTGCACAGGCTGTCGATATGAAAAAAAGCTCGCTCTACTACTATTTCCCGTCGAAGGAGGGGATATTCAGGGCAGTCCTGCTGATGGAGGTCGACGGGTTTCGCGCTCAGGTCGAGAAAATCCCGACAACTGAAGCGGCACCCGGAAAAATGCTGCGCTCCTACATTGTCTCGCGTATGGACTTCCTCAAGGACATGGCCAATGCGTATACCGCGTTCAGGGAAGAGTATCGGACCAACTACGCTTTCATCGAAGAGATCCGTCAGGAGATCGATCGTTTTGAAGTAGAGACGGTCGAAAAAATACTTCGCCTTGGAATTGACCGAAACGAGTTCGCCGTGGACGATCCCCACCTGACGGCATTGACAATAGTAACCGCGGCCAAAGGCCTCGAGTACGACTGGAGTCTGCACAGTACTCGTGAACAAATCGCGCGGAATACCGATACGCTGCTCCAGGTGTTGTTCTTTGGAATATGCAAAAAGGAAAGCGAATAATGGTTGCCTGGGCACGATTCGTGGTACGATTTCGTGTGGTACTACTGCTGATTATTGCGGCGGTTACCGGTTTCTTTGCATATGCGATGAAGGATCTGACGATTGATCCGGATGTGATAGGATACTTCCCGGGCGACGATCCGGCGGTGGAGCGTTTCAATCGAATCGGTGACGAGTACGGGGGTACTTCACTGGCAATCATTGTGCTGGAAACCGATGAAATCTTTCGTCGGGAAACCATAGCCGACATCGCCGCACTCACCGATTCACTTAAAACGGTTCGAGGGGTAGCCTCGGTTACGAGTCTCGCCGACGTGATCGACATTCAGGGTACTCCCGAGGGACTCGAAATTGCCCGTCTTATCGACCCGGGCGACCTTCCAACCGATTCGGCACAACTGGCCGACCTCCGCGCCTATGCTCTTTCCCAGGATCTGATCCGGGGCCGAATCCTTTCCGAAGATCACACAACCACGGCCCTGATAGTCCGGCTGTCACATGGTGTCGATGAAACCGGGGTGGCGCGAGAGCTGAGAGCAACGGTTCGGAAAGCGGAATACCCCTACGCGTTCTACTTTGGCGGTTTTCCTTTTCAGATGCTGCAAATCAGCGAGATCATCCTGGAAGATCTGAAAACACTCGTCCCGATCAGCATAGTGGTGGTAGTGTTTTGCCTTTTCCTTGGTCTCCGCACTTTCCAGGGCGTCCTGCTTCCGTTGCTTACCGTACTTGGTGCAACCATTTGGACGCTGGGACTCATGGCATTACTGGGAATACCTCTTACCATCCTGAGCGATGTTATTCCGGTGATACTCATTGCAGTCGGGAGTGCGTATGGAATTCACGTGGTCAACAGATTTCTGGAGAGAAAGGACGGGTTGCCCGCATCTGCCGATGATTCCGTGCGTGCGCTGTCCGAAATCGGGACTTCGGTTCTTCTTGCCGGATTCACGACACTCATAGGGTTTTTGTCTTTTATATTCGGTTCATACCTGATTCTTGTACGTGAATTTGGCGTTTTCACCAGCGTCGGAATCGGATGCGCACTGGTCCTGTCGTTGTCCCTTGTTCCCGCGGTACTCAGTCTCGGCCCCGTGCGAAAACGAGTTGGATCTCCAGGGAAAACCCGGCCTTCCTCCAAACACTGGAATCGGGCGTCACGATTGGTGCTGAAAAACCGTGGTGTCATCCTGATCGGCGGAATTCTGTTGGCGATTGTTGCCGCCGCCGGCATTCCCAGAATAGAGCGAGAGGCGGCGATACTCGATTATTTCAAACCCGGAACGGGAATCCGCAAAGCGGAACGAATCTTGAAGGAAAAGTTCGGCGGCTCGATTCCCCTCCAGATAGTGGTCTCGGGCGATGTTCAGGAGCCCGCAACACTTGAGACTATGGAGCAGACGGCGCGTTTTCTGGATTCTCTACCGGGAGTCTCCAACGCCCAATCGGTGGCGGATCTGATAAAGGAGATGCATGAAGCTATCGGCGAAAGCCGCACGATTCCGGACAGCCGGGCGAAAATCGTGAACCTGTGGTTTCTGCTCGAGGGCGAAAGCATAATGGAGCAGCTGGTCAAAAGCGACTACTCCGAAGGAGTGGTCCAGGCTACGGTTTCCGATGTTACCACAAAGCGAGTCAGAGATCTGGTACAAACCATAAACACCTATATCGACACAACCAACTGCCCCGACTGTACCCTTCAGCAGACCGGGCTGCATGTCATATATCGCAATCTCGATGAGAGTATCGTGACTACGCTGTACAGCAGTCTCTCCATTGCTGTTGTTCTGGTGTTTCTGGCACTGCTTGCGTTACTGCGTTCATTTACCCGGGCACTTATGGGATTGATACCGATTGTTTTCACTCTGGTGATGATATTCGGCGTGATGGGATGGGCGGGGCTGCCGCTTGATATTGTGACGGTGCTGATCGGGAG
>CAZEMW010000654.1:0-2663 GCA_964513105.1 uncultured Fibrobacterota bacterium | reverse complement strand
TAATTATTGCAGCCAAGCTCGTGGCATTTCTGTATTTCCATTGGATCATCAGTCGTCGTTATCATGATTACGGGCATTCCCCGCAGATCATCATCGGACCTTACGCGTCGCAATACCTCTATACCGTCCATTTTCGGCATGCGAATATCCAGCAGGAGCAGATAGGTATCACCAGATCCCTTTTTAGGACCGTTTTCAGCTTCAAACAGGAACTCAACAGTTTCTACGCCGTCTTTGAAGTGGAGTATTTCATTCGTAAGACCGGCTCGCCGAAGGTTCTTCCTTATGAGGGATGCATGCCCATCATCGTCGTCGGCGATAATTATTACGGCCTCTTTTTTCATCATTATGCTCCTCTTTCGTCCTTTCATTCCGTTGCCTCGGCAGAGGTCGCGTATACCTCGATAGCCTTAACTAGTGCCTGTCCGAAAACCCCATTCGGCGCGTCGACCGGCTGCGAAGGCGCCTGGCTTCGTTGTCCCAAATCGCCGTATCGCCGCGGATACGCCTCTTTGTGACGCCTCGCCAAGCGCTTTCTCGCTCGGCCGACACACCAAAGCGGGTTTCCGGACAGGCACTAATAAAAATATACACACCCGGCCCGAATCAATCGGATTTTTCCGTCCTTTGGGGCGTTTTCCGCTCACAGGATGTGATCGTACTTCCCTGTTGGCGGGCCATACATTCTGCACCCCCTTTCGACAAATGCTCAGGGCGAACGATTTGCCTATGCTTCAGCGCTGCCGGTGGGTTGCGTCGGTTGCGGTGAGGTCTGGCCCTCGCTGGGTGACGACGAGAGTTCTTCAATGTGCCGATCGAGACGTCGAAGGTCGATTTCTCGAGGAATAATCGAGACATTGTCCGCATCGATACTCAATGTGTCGGGTGAATCCACGCATGCGAGCAAGGGGGCGAATTCGGGGAGTGCTCCGGCGACGGCCTCTTTTCGACTGAAGCAAACGACCTGCTCATACTGCCGAATCGTCTCTTCGGTCACTGAATCATTACACCAAAGCACAATCAGATCGAACCTTCCGTCGCAGCGGTCCATATCCACTTCCCCGGCAAGGACCTCAACCTGCATTCCCTGGCGGGACAGATAGATCGCCGGAGGCACGAACGGTTCATCAGTCGTATTGATAAGCCCCACGCGAAGTTCTTCGGCATTGTCGACGCCCTGGACAGTGCTCAGAAAATCCCGTTCGTCCAGTTTGAGAAACCGCCGATACAGATCGACTTCCCCGCCGATCCGCTCAAGAAAATTCTTACCAAACCCATGCGGCATTTTCGCTGCGGAGAAACATCCCCTATCGATCGGTGCGACAAACAAATCGCACGCTTTCCCCATGGCGAGTGTTTTTGCGAGTACGTTTGCCAGTCCCACACAAACGGTAAGCATATCGCCGGGAGAACCGGCACCAGACTCGTACGCACGACGAAAGGAATTCTGACCGACCACCGCCTGCACCAGGGATTCCGGCATTTTCCACTCTTCGAAAAGTGAAGAAACGACATCGTTATATCCAATGCCGATCAATTCCTCTATTTCATTGGAGAAGTGGGAACCGTTGGAGGTGGTGATTTCGAGCGCTTGTCGAAAAATATCGGGGAAAAACTCATCGAGGAGAACAATCCCGAAATCATGCAACAGTCCCGCCAGAAAAGCATCTTCGGGGCTGATCCCGCCGATTCTTGCGGCAATGTGCTCACCGATAATTGCGGTGGTCAGTGAATGATACCAGAAATCCACCCGATCAAACCCAATGTTCTTGTTCTTTTTGTCGAAAAGATCCATCACCGCCATGCTGACGACGATGCGTTTCGTTTCACGGAATCCGATCCGCACAATTGCATCTTTGATTGAAGAGATACGGCGGTTGGCTCCGGCGAAGAACACGGTGTTGGATACTTTGAGGATGTTCGCGGAAATGACGGGATCGGCAGTTATCACTTTGGACAGATCCGCCGCTCCGGATTTTGAGCTTTCCGCTATTCTTATCACCTGAGCGACCGTGAAGGGGAACGCCATCATTTTAGACACATGTTCCCGCATAATCTCAATTCTCTTGACGGGAAGAGTGTCCGCGCTCAGAAGCTGTTCGGTGATTTCATTTATATCGGCCCGTTTCTCCTGAACGCGTGCGTCCTCAAGAGACTTGTTCTGCCGCTTTAGTAGCTGTTCTATCACAGCCATAAGCGAGGTGAATTTCAGCGGGCGATCGAGAAATGCGGAAACACCTTTTCCAAGGATGCCTTTTTTCAAGGCCTTATCGTTTATACTTCCATAGCCGATTATCGGGGTTTTACCGGTTCGCTTGTGCTTTCGTACGATTGAGACGAAATGCAAATGCTCGGTGCAGATCCGCGGAAATTCGACCATCAGAATATCGGGTAGATACTGAAGCAGCTTCACATAGGATTGGTAGCTGACGTCGGTAAAGACGACCTCTATACCGTGTTGCTTCAAAGCCATCTTCAGAACCTGCGCCTCACGCTCATTGGTCGAAGACAGCAATACGCTTATCACGGCAGAACGTCCTTTCCACTGAAACTGCGGGGCTTCCATATACCTGTGCTTTTGTCCGGCATCACGTGTCGATTGCCGGGCTCAAACCGATACCATTATACATAACATCAATGCAGATTTCGAGTCATTTTCATGC
>CAZEMW010000653.1:0-2665 GCA_964513105.1 uncultured Fibrobacterota bacterium | reverse complement strand
CTTGATTTATGTCTCCTTTCAAATGTGTGTTTTTTCACACGAAGTATTTGGGGCAGGCAGACGGAACGCTTTGCCCGTGGGTGTTTCTGAGGTGCTATGGGCAAACAACGAATCTGTTGCTGGGTGTTCTGTCTCCTTGTGATGTGTGCAGAAGCGGGGAGAAAACAAGAGGTGGGGAAGGTAAATCACGGTGGACACGAATACTCGATTGTCTTCAGGCCGGCATATGCGACAACGTTCGGCAAAACTACCACTCACGGATTCGACTTCTTCGGAGGAATGGAACGAAACAGGCTTCGGTTTGGTTTGGGGGGGCATCTCAGTTTCGGCAACTGGGTGGAGGAGCCATCATCATCCCTCGACAACACCTTTCTGTTCCACGGAAAGTATACAATGCGTTTCGATATGGCTCGATTCGTGTATGGGGGCGGGATAGATATTTCTTTTTTGTTATTTGATATACGAGAGGTCTTCATCTTTCGGTCGGGAATACTCGCCGGTGCGTGGGTAGTGCGGGACATGGTGTCGGAAGGTCTACCGGTAGAGGCATCCGAATATGCGGCGGTTTACCGACGGTCTTCGTATCGACTTGGGGGGCCAACCCTTCAAATGGTTTTGAAAAAGGGAATAATTGGGCTATATGGAGATTTTTCAGTAATTTTGAATTTGTCACTGATCACCTTTATGAGCCGGATCGGGATAGAACTCGATATTCCTGTTTCCCCATGAACTCCTGACGGAGGGAGTGCAATTTGGAAGTGCGTCAATTAATTCTGATATTGGCCGTTATGACATTTGCTTCAATGTGTCCAGCGGTTGAGAGTTCCTCAGCGGATTCATCCGATCAAACGGGGCACATTGAGATTAGTCCTAACCCGAATGAAACGGCCGATACAAGTGACACATCCGAACAGAAACCGCTCGGTCCAATCAAGAGCAAGCCCGGCGACAGCGTTGTAACGCATGCGGAAGCCGATGGGATAGCTTTTTTTGTCAAATTAGTGCCCGCGTCCGATTCTCCCCTGGTAGTGTCCGGGGAAATGAGTATTTACAACTCGAATGGAGTGCTGGTTCAGTCAACGAGTAACGAAAGCCTCATCGGAGAGCACAACTCTCATATGGTGGGAGATCGCGATACCATGGAGCTTTTATTCCATTGGAACGGAGAAAACGACGAGGGAGAAGAACAGCCTGGTGGAACCTATGACTATGTCCTGAAACTCACGATGAACGGGCAACAAGAAACACTTCGAGGAAAACTGTATTTGCCGGGAAAAGAAGATCCCTCGGAGAGATTTGGTGATTGCGGTTCCGGCATGCATCTGGCTTTGATTCCCCTGTGCATTCTGGGAGCAGGGAACCTCCGCAAAAAAAGACTAAGCCGGCATAGCTGGAAGATCAGACCTCGGCTCCGCTCGGTCACCTAAGATCAGACTTCGGCCAGGCTCAGCCACCAAACAGAGAATTCCTTTGTCTGACAAATAATACGCTAAAACTTGTGCCGCGTTGCACTGCGGCGCACTGCGTTGCACTGAGCGTGCCGAAGTGAGCGTGCCGAAGTGAGCGTGCCGAAGTGAGTCCCGATCATACATCGGGAAAGTAAAGCGTGGATTTGTCAGATACATAGTCTAAACCAACAACGAACGAAAGACCGTGCTTGAAGCGGTTGTTGTAATTCGGGCGGCAGTATTGTCGGAGGATACGTTGGAGGGCGATCATCCTGCCCTGCACCTACGATCGCACCGAAGACGCCAAGGCGAAACCACCCCACGCGAATCCAATCCCGACCACGAGGTGCGCACCGACATAAAGTGCCGCAATGATCAGTTCACGTTCTCGCACCAGGCTTTGTGCTTCGTATCCGAAGGTCGAGTAGGTCGTGAACCCGCCGAGGAGCCCGACCAGAATGAAAAGCCGGAATGCGGGCGAGATGTAGGACGTCGTCATTGCCAGTCCGCCAAGGAACCCGATTACCAGGCAGCCCACGGCATTAACTGAAAAGGTGGCGATCCACATCATTTTGCCGCCCATGAGTCTGCCGATTATTTCCACGGACAGGTAGCGAAGGATCGATCCCAGAAACCCGCCGAGGCCAACCAAAAGGACTTTTTCCATAATGCTCTCAATGACCGCACCCAATCACATAACTCATCTGTCAAGTTTCCTCTTCCGGTAGCCTGTAACCGAGTAAACAAAAGCAGAGCTATGGTCTCCCCCTGCCCCGTTCTTCCCATTTAATATCGGGGAACTCCTTGATGCCGACGGTAAAATAAAACCCCGGATTGACTCCCATTGGAGTCCAGTCGAACTTCATCTCCCAGCATTCGAGGTCCGCATACGTATTAATGGTATTCCCTACAAACTTATTTGTGTTGAAATCGTAACGCCCACCCCAGGATATCTCCCAGATACGTGTGGGGCGTATTGACACGCTGGTAAGGAGCTTATACTGTTTGCTGGTCGTGAAATCCTCAACAACTTCGGAGCGCGACTGCGAAAAGGTGTACCGTGGTTGGAAACTGATACTCCACTGCTGCGGACCGGCGTTGTTCCACCAGGGATGGTCTTTGGGATGCACGTCATTGAGAACAAGCAGATCACCGCCCCAGAAAGCGCCGCCGGCCCCCAGGGAACGAGGATTGAAGCTAAGGGAATAGCTCAAGAG